>NZ_JBIWPO010000012.1:116100-208527 GCF_044768275.1 Streptomyces sp. NPDC101152
CGCTACCCGCATGCCGGCGGCCACCGCAACCCCCGCCCCGACCACGACCCCCGGCAGGTGACGGAAGTGTCCGACAGGGAACCGCCGCGTCGTCGCGTGCCTGGACCCGCCCGTCCCGGTGTGGGGCGGCAGCGGCCCGGGGCTCGCCCGCCGGTCCGGCGGCCGGCGCCGGGTCGGCCCGTGGCGCCGAGCGTGCTCAGGCTCGGCAGTCCGCGGCCCCGGCTGCGGATGATCGCCCTCGCGCTCACCCTGGTGCTGATCGCCTTCGTCGTGCGGTTGCTGCAGGTGCAGGCCGTCGACGCGAGCACGTACGCGGCCAAGGCCGAGCAGAACCGGTATGTCGTGCACACCCTGGCCGCCGAGCGCGGCGGGATCACCGACCGCAACGGCGTGGCCCTCGCGGCCAGCGTGGACGCGTACGACCTGACGGCCGACCCGACGATGTTCACCCGCGCCCAGCTGAAGATCGACGACGGCCCCGAGCAGGCGGCCGCGCTGCTCGCGCCGATCCTCGGCCAGGACCAGGCCACGCTCGTCAAGAAGCTCCGGCCCGCGAACAAGAAGCTGCGCTACGTCCTGCTCGCCCGCCGCCGGACCCCGCAGGTCTGGACGCAGATCAAGGACCTGAGGGCCGCACTCGCGCAGAAGGCGCAGACCGACCACAAGACCGCCAACGTCCTCGCCGGGGTCTTCGCCGACCCCAGCAGCAAGCGCGTGTACCCCAACGGCGACCTCGCCGCCGGGATACTGGGCTGGGTCAACGACACCGGCCAGGGAGGCGGCGGCATCGAGCAGGAGCTCAACAAGGAGCTGACCGGCAAGGACGGCGAGATCCGCTACGCCCAGTCCGGCGGCCGGCTGATCCCCACCGCGGGCTCCACCGAGACGCCCGCGGTCTCCGGCAGCGACGTCGAGCTCACCATCGACCGGGACATCCAGTGGGCCGCCCAGAACGCGATCAGCGAGCAGGTCAAGAAGTCCGGGGCGGACCGCGGGTACGTGATAGTGCAGGACACCCGGACCGGCGAGATCCTCGCCATGGCCAACTCGCCCGGCTTCGACCCGAACGACCTGTCGAAGGCGGACCCGAAGGCGCTGCACAACTGGGCCGTCGAGGACGCCTACGAGCCCGGCTCCACCGCCAAGATCATGTCGATGGCCGCCGTTCTGCAGGAGAACGTCGCCACCCCGCTGACACACGTGGTGGTGCCCAACCGGCTGCACCGTGGCGACCGGCTCTTCAAGGACGACATCGACCACCCGACCTGGAACCTCACGCTCAACGGCGTGCTCGCCAAGTCCAGCAACCTCGGCACCATCCTGGCGACCGGCCAGCTCGGCAGCACCCAGGCGCAGGCCAACAAGGTCCTCTACTCCTACCTGCGCAAGTTCGGTATCGGCAGCTACAGCGGACTCGGCTTCCCCGGCGAGACCCGTGGCATCCTCGCCCCGCCCGACAAATGGTCGACCTCGCAGCAGTACACGATTCCTTTCGGCCAGGGGGTGTCGCTCAACGCGATGCAGGCGGCGTCCGTCTACTCGACGATCGCCAACGGCGGCGTCCGCATCGAACCCACGCTCGTACGCGGTTCCCGGGGGGCCGACGGACGCTTCACGCCGGCCGCACAGCCCCGCAGGACCAGGGTCGTCAGTGCGAAGACGGCGAGGACGCTCGCCCAGATGCTGGAGTCGGTCGTGGACGACCAGGAGGGCACCGGCACCAAGGCGCGCATCCCCGGCTACCGGGTCGCGGGCAAGACGGGTACGGCCAACCGCGTGGATCCGGCCACCGGCAACTACCGCGGGTACACGTCCTCGTTCGCCGGTTTCGCCCCCGCGGACAACCCGCGCGTGACCGTCTACTGCGCCATCCAGAACGCCACGAAGGGCAGTTACTTCGGCGGCCAGATCTGCGGACCCATCTTCAAGGAGGTGATGGAGTTCGCACTGAAGACCCTGCAGGTCCCGCCCACCGGTGCGCAGCCCGCGGCCCTGCCCGTCACCTTCACGCCCTGATCAGCGCAACCAGCCAGGAACGCTCCGTGACCATGATCACTCCCGACTCCGGCAAGCCGGGCACCCCCCGCCCCTCACTTCGCTCCCGGGCGGGTACGCCCGGTACGCTCACCGCCGTGCCACACGCTGATCAGTCCCAAACCACCCAGAAGGGCGCTTCCGTGACATATCCGGGGCCGCCGCGACCGGTTCAGGTCTCCGCCACACCCCTCGCGGAGCTCGCCGATCAGCTGGGTGCCAGAGGTCCCGAGAGCGCCGCCGAGGTCACGGGCATCACCCATGACTCGCGCGCCGTCCGCCCCGGCGACCTGTACGCCGCCCTCCCGGGCGCCCGCCTGCACGGCGCCGACTTCGTCACCCAGGCCGCCGGCCTCGGCGCGGTCGCCGTGCTGACCGACCCGACCGGCGCCGAGCGCGCCGCGGCGAGCGGCCTGCCGGTGCTGGTCGTCGACGACCCGCGCGGGCGGATGGGCGAGCTGGCGGCCACCATCTACGGCCACCCGGGCCGGGACCTGCTCCAGATCGGCATCACCGGCACCTCCGGCAAGACCACCACCGCCTATCTCGTCGAAGGCGGCCTGAAGACCAAGAGCAACACCGGCCTGATCGGCACGGTCGAGACGCGCATCGGCGACGAGCGCATCAAGTCCGAGCGCACCACCCCCGAAGCCACGGACCTGCAGGCCCTGTTCGCGGTCATGCGCGAGCGCGGGGTCGAGGCCGTCGCCATGGAGGTCTCCAGCCACGCGCTGGTCCTCGGCCGGGTCGACGGCTGCGTCTTCGACATCGGCGTCTTCACCAACCTCAGCCCGGAGCACATGGAGTTCCACTCCGGCATGGAGGACTACTTCCAGGCGAAGGCGCAGCTGTTCACGCCGCGCCGCAGCAGACTCGGCGTGGTCAACGTCGACGACGAGTACGGCCGCCGGCTCGCCAGGGAGGCGACCGTCCCGGTGGTCACCTACTCCGCCGAGGGCCACCCGGACGCCGACTGGCGGGCCGTCGACGTCGAGATCGGCCAGCTGGACTCCACGTTCACCGTGATCGGTCCCGAGGGCGAGCGCATCGAGGCCAAGGCGCCGCTGCCGGGCACCTTCAACGTGGCCAACACCCTCGCCGCGATCGTCGCCCTCGCCGCAGCCGGCCTCGACCCGCAGTCCGCCGCCGACGGCATCGCCGCCGTGCCGGGCGTGCCGGGACGCCTGGAGCGGGTGGACGCCGGGCAGCCGTACCTCGCGGTCGTGGACTACGCCCACAAGACCGACGCCGTCGAATCGGTGCTGCGCGCCCTGCGCAAGGTCACCGAGGGCAGGCTGCACGTGGTGCTCGGCTGCGGGGGCGACCGGGACAGGACCAAGCGCGGGCCGATGGGCGCCGCCGCGGCCCGCCTCGCCGACACCGCCGTACTGACCTCCGACAACCCCCGCTCGGAGGATCCCCTCGCGATCCTCGCAACCATGCTCGAGGGAGCCGCGTCCGTACCAGCACACGAACGCGGCGAGGTCCAGGTCTTCGAGGACCGGGCGGCCGCGATCGCAGCGGCCGTCGCCCGGGCACGGCCCGGGGACACCGTGCTCGTCGCGGGCAAGGGCCATGAGCAGGGCCAGGACATCGCCGGGGTGGTCCGTCCGTTCGACGACCGCCAGGTGCTTCGAGAAGCCATCCAGCAGACCCAGGGATGAACTTGTGATCGCCCTCTCTCTCGCCGAGATCGCAGAAGTCGTCGGCGGGCAGACGCACGACATACCGGATCCGTCCGTCCAGGTCACCGCACCGGTCGTCCGGGACTCGAGGGAGGTGCAGCCGGGCGGGCTCTTCGTCGCCTTCGTCGGCGAGCGCGTGGACGGCCACGACTTCGCCCGGCAGGTCGTCGCGGCGGGCGCGGTGGCCGTCCTGGGCTCGCGCCCCGTCGGCGTGCCCGCGATCGTCGTGGACGACGTCCAGGCAGCCCTCGGCGCCCTCGCCCGTCATGTCGTACGACGCCTCGGCGCGACCCTCGTGGCGCTCACCGGCTCCGCGGGCAAGACCAGCACCAAGGACCTCATCGCGCAGGTGCTGCGGCGCAAGGCGCCCACGGTGTTCACGCCGGGCTCGCTCAACAACGAGATCGGGCTGCCGCTGACGGCCCTGTCCGCCACCGAGGAGACCAGGTTCCTCGTCCTGGAGATGGGTGCGCGGGGCATCGGCCACATCCGCTACCTCGCCGAGCTGACCCCGCCGCGGATCGGCCTGGTGCTCAACGTCGGCACCGCCCACATCGGCGAGTTCGGCGGCCGCGAGCAGATCGCGCAGGCCAAGGGCGAACTCGTGGAGGCCCTTCCGTCGGCGCAGGACGGCGGCGCCGCGATCCTCAACGCGGACGACCCGCTCGTACGGGCCATGGCGTCCCGTACGAAGGCGAAGGTGGTCCTCTTCGGCGAGGCCGACGAAGCGGACGTACGCGCCGAGAACGTGCGACTCACGGACACCGGGCAGCCCGCCTTCAGGCTCCACACACCCTCCGGTGCAAGCGACGTGACCATGCGCCTGTACGGTGAGCACCACGTGTCGAACGCGCTCGCCGCGGCCGCCGTCGCCCATGAGCTGGGCATGTCCGCGGAAGAGATCGCCACCGCGCTCTCCGAGGCGGACTCCCTCTCCCGCTGGCGCATGGAGGTCACCGAGCGACCGGACGGCGTGACCATCGTCAACGACGCCTACAACGCGAACCCCGAGTCCATGCGAGCCGCCCTGCGCGCGCTCGTGGCCATGGGCCGGGGGCGGCGGACCTGGGCGGTGCTCGGCAAGATGGCCGAGCTCGGGGACGAGGCGCTCGCCGAGCACGACGCGGTCGGACGGCTCGCCGTCCGGCTCAACGTCAGCAAGCTCGTCGCGGTCGGGGGCAGGGAAGCGTCCTGGCTGCAACTGGGCGCATATAACGAGGGTTCGTGGGGTGAGGAGTCGGTGCACGTGTCCGACGCACAGGCGGCGGTCGACCTGTTGCGCAGCGAGTTGCGCCCGGGGGACGTGGTGCTCGTGAAGGCGTCCCGTTCGGTCGGCCTCGAGAGTGTCGCCCAGGCGCTGCTCGCGACCGGTGCCGAGGGTGAGGTCGCTGCCCGATGATGAAGCAGATCCTGTTCTCGGGAGTCATCGGTCTCTTCCTGACCCTGGTCGGCACCCCGCTGCTGATCAAGCTGCTGGCCCGCAAGGGCTACGGGCAGTACATCCGGGACGACGGCCCGCGCGAGCACGCCAGCAAGCGCGGCACCCCGACGATGGGCGGTATCGCCTTCATCCTGGCGACGGTCGCCGCCTACTTCCTGTCCAAGGTGATCACCGGTTACGCGCCCACCTACTCCGGTGTGCTGGTGCTCGGCCTGATGGTGGGCATGGGCCTGGTCGGCTTCCTCGACGACTACATCAAGATCGTCAAGCGGCGCTCGCTGGGCCTTCGGGCCAAGGCGAAGATGGCCGGCCAGCTGATCGTCGGCATCTCCTTCGCGGTGCTCGCCCTGCAGTTCCAGGACGCCCGAGGCAACACCCCGGCCTCCACGAAGCTGTCGTTCATCACCGACTTCGGCTGGTCGATCGGCCCGGTGCTGTTCGTGGTCTGGGCGCTGTTCATGATCCTCGCCATGTCGAACGGCGTGAACCTGACGGACGGTCTGGACGGCCTCGCCACCGGCGCCTCCGTCCTCGTCTTCGGCGCCTACACCTTCATCGGCGTCTGGCAGTTCCAGGAGTCCTGCGCCAACGCGCAGACCCTGACCAACCCCAACGCCTGCTACGAGGTGCGCGACCCGCTGGACCTCGCGGTCATCGCCTCCGCGCTGATGGGCGCCTGCCTCGGCTTCCTGTGGTGGAACACCTCGCCGGCCAAGATCTTCATGGGCGACACCGGCTCGCTCGCCCTCGGCGGTGTGCTGACGGGCCTGGCCATCCTCTCCCGCACGGAGCTGCTGGTGGCCCTCATGGGCGGTCTGTTCGTCCTCATCACCATGTCGGTGGTCATCCAGGTCGGCTCCTTCCGGCTCACCGGCAAGCGCGTCTTCCGGATGGCGCCACTCCAGCACCACTTCGAACTCAAGGGCTGGTCCGAGGTACTCGTGGTGGTCCGCTTCTGGATCATCCAGGGCATCTGTGTGATCGTCGGACTGGGCCTCTTCTATGCGGGATGGGCAGCGGACAAGTGACCGACCGGCAGGGGCCCTCCTTCGAGGGCAAGCACGTCACCGTCGCCGGGCTCGGCGTCTCCGGCATCCCGGCGGCCAAGGTGCTGCACGCGCGCGGGGCGATCGTCACGGTCGTCAACGACGGCGACGACGCACGCGCGCGTGAACAGGCCGCCGAACTGGAGGCACTGGGCGTCACCGTGCGCCTGGGCGACGGGGCGACCCTGCCCGACGGCACCGAACTCGTCGTCACCACGCCGGGCTGGAAGCCGGACAAGCCGCTGTTCGCGGCGGCCCGCGCGGCGGGCCTGGAGATCTGGGGCGACGTCGAACTCGCCTGGCGCCTGCGCGGCCCCGACGCGGCCCCCTGGCTCGCCGTCACCGGCACCAACGGCAAGACCACCACCGTCCAGATGCTCGCGTCGATCCTGAGGGCCGCCGGCCTGCGGACCGCCGCCGTCGGCAACATCGGCGTCTCGCTGCTGGACGTGGTGCTCGGCGAGGAGCGGTACGACGTACTGGCCGTCGAGTTGTCCAGCTACCAGCTCCACTGGGCGCCCTCCCTGCGCGCGCACTCGGCCGCGGTGCTCAACCTCGCCCCCGACCACCTCGACTGGCACGGCTCCATGGAGGCGTACGCCAGGGACAAGGGCCGTGTCTACGAGGGCAATCGGGTCGCCTGCGTCTACAACGTCGCCGACAAGGCCACCGAGGACCTGGTCCGCGAGGCCGACGTCGAGGAGGGCTGCCGGGCCATCGGGTTCACCCTCGGCACCCCGGGACCCTCCCAACTCGGCGTCGTGGACGGCATCCTGGTCGACCGCGCCTTCGTGGAGAACCGGCAGAAGAACGCCCAGGAGCTCGCAGAGGTCTCCGACGTCAACCCGCCGGCCCCGCACAACATCGCCAACGCCCTTGCCGCGGCGGCCCTCGCGCGCGCCTTCGGGGTGCCGGCCAAGGCCGTACGCGACGGGCTGCGCAGCTTCACGCCGGACGCGCACCGCATCGCGCACGTGGCCGACGTGGACGGCGTCGCCTACATCGACGACTCCAAGGCCACCAACACCCACGCCGCGGAAGCCTCCTTGGCGGCATATGAGTCGATCGTATGGATCGCGGGCGGACTCGCGAAGGGCGCAACCTTCGACGAACTGGTCGCCAAGTCGGCAAAGCGACTTCGCGGGGTCGTGCTCATCGGGCAGGACCGCGCCCTGATCCGCGAAGCCCTCGCGCGACACGCGCCGGAAGTACCGGTCGTCGACCTCGACCGGACCGACACTGGGGCGATGCTCGCGGCCGTCCGGGAGGCCCGGCGGCTCGCCGTCGCAGGCGACACGGTGCTGCTGGCGCCCGCCTGTGCCTCGATGGACATGTTCGCCAACTACAACAAGCGCGGTGACGCGTTCGCGGAGGCGGTTCGCGAACTCGGCTCCTGACCGACTGAGCGGAGGCGTCTGATGCCCAGCAGCCGTACCGGCCGGCCGCCCGTCCAGCGGGCCGCCGGACGTCCCGCCGCTCCACGCTCGCCCCGCGACACCCCGCTGCGCCGCGCCTACCTCAACGCCAGACGCGCCTGGGACCGGCCGCTGACCGCCTACTACCTGATCGCCGGCGGCAGTTTCCTGATCACCGTGCTGGGTCTGGTGATGGTCTACTCGGCCTCCCAGATCACCGCGCTGCAGCTGTCGCTGCCGGGGTCGTACTTCTTCCGCAAGCAGTTCCTCGCCGCGGTCATCGGCGGCGTCCTGCTGCTCACGGCCTCCCGGATGCCGGTGAAGCTGCACCGGGCGCTGGCGTACCCGATCCTTGCCGGTGCGGTCTTCCTGATGGTCCTGGTGCAGATCCCCGGCATAGGGCACGCGGTCAACGGGAACCAGAACTGGATCTCCCTCGGCGGCTCCTTCCAGATCCAGCCGAGCGAGTTCGGCAAGCTCGCCCTCGTGCTGTGGGGTGCGGACCTGATCGCGCGCAAGGAGGAGAAGAAGCTGCTGACCCAGTGGAAGCACATGCTGGTGCCGCTGGTGCCGGTCGCCTTCCTGCTGCTCGGGCTGATCATGCTCGGCGGCGACATGGGTACGACGATCATCCTGACGGCGATCCTGTTCGGGCTGCTGTGGCTCGCGGGGGCGCCGACCCGGCTGTTCTCCGGGGTGCTGGGCGTCGCCACCGTCCTCGCGATCCTCGCCATCCAGACCAGCCCGCACCGCCTCGCCCGCCTGCAGTGCATCGCCGCCACCGACCCCGGCCCGAAGGACCTGTGCTGGCAGGGCGCGCACGGCATCTACGCCCTCGCGTCCGGCGGGATCTTCGGCTCCGGGCTGGGTGCCAGTGTGGAAAAATGGGGCCAACTCCCGGAAGCGCACACCGACTTCATCTTCGCCGTCACCGGCGAGGAGCTGGGCCTGGCGGGCACGCTGTCGGTCGTGGCCCTCTTCGCGGCTCTAGGCTATGCGGGTATCCGCGTGGCCGGACGCACGGAGGACCCCTTCGTCAGGTATGCCGCGGGAGGCGTGACCACCTGGATCACCGCGCAGGCGGTGATCAACATGGGTGCGGTGCTCGGCCTGCTGCCGATCGCCGGCGTCCCCCTCCCGCTGTTCTCCTACGGAGGATCCGCCCTGCTGCCGACCATGTTCGCCATCGGGCTGCTGATCGCGTTCGCACGCGACGAGCCCGCTGCGCGGGCGGCGCTTTCCCTGCGGCAACCGCGCTTTGGTAGAAAGCGGGCGGGAGGGGCCGCGCGGGACCGGGGGCCTCGGAGATGGAACACGATGCGACGGCGAGCGCCCCAGGCGCGGCCGTCCGGAGAGCGGTGAATTTCGGTGCATGTCGTACTCGCCGGTGGGGGGACCGCCGGCCACATCGAGCCCGCGCTCGCCCTCGCGGACGCCCTGCGCAGGCAGGACCCCACCGTGAAGATCACGGCCCTGGGCACGGAGCGGGGCCTGGAGACCACGCTCGTTCCGCAGCGGGGCTACGAGCTCGCGCTCATCCCCGCCGTACCGCTGCCCCGTAAGCCCACGCCCGAGCTGATCACCGTACCGGGCCGGCTGCGCGGCACGATCAAGGCGACCGAGCAGATCCTGGAGCGCACCAAGGCCGACGCCGTCGTCGGCTTCGGCGGCTATGTGGCGCTGCCCGGCTACCTCGCCGCCAAGCGCCTCGGCGTGCCGATCGTCGTCCACGAGGCCAACGCCCGCCCCGGCCTGGCCAACAAGATCGGCTCCCGGTACGCCGCCCAGGTGGCCGTCGCCACCCCGGACAGCAAGCTGCGCAACTCCCGCTACATCGGGATCCCGCTGCGCCACTCCATCGCCACCCTGGACCGGGCGGCCGCCCGCCCAGAGGCCCGGCACCTGTTCGGCCTCGACCCCAACCTGCCCACGCTGCTGGTCTCCGGCGGCTCCCAGGGCGCCCGCCGCCTCAACGAGGTCGTCCAGCAGGTCGCGCCCTGGCTCCAGCAGGCCGGCATTCAGATCCTGCACGCGGTCGGCCCGAAGAACGAACTGCCGCAGGTGCAGCAGATGCCGGGAATGCCCCCCTATATCCCGGTAAGTTACCTGGACCGGATGGACCTCGCGTACGCCGCTGCCGACATGATGCTCTGCCGCGCGGGCGCGATGACCGTCGCCGAACTCTCCGCCGTCGGGCTCCCGGCCGCCTATGTCCCGCTGCCGATCGGCAACGGCGAACAGCGGCTGAACGCCCAGCCGGTGGTCAAGGCCGGCGGTGGACTGCTGGTCGACGACGCGGAACTCACGCCCGACTGGGTGCGGGAGAACGTCCTGCCCGTGCTCGCCGACCCGCACCGGCTGTACGAGATGTCCCGCGCCGCAAGCGAGTTTGGCCGCCGGGATGCCGACGACCTGCTCGTCGGCATGGTGCACGAGGCGATCGCCGCCCACCGTGCACACCAGTAGGACCGTGTTCCCGGGTAGCTGAAGGGCAGGGTAGTGGCCGGACCGACGACCGCCGAGCGCGGGGAACGCCAGCAGGAGTCGTCCGGCCCGCCCCTCGGCCGGAGGGTGAGACGGGTGGTGCGGCGACGACTTCGTACGATCATCATCCTTGCCATCGCCCTGGTCTTCCTCGGTACGGCCGGCCTCTGGACGTTGTACGGCTCCTCGTGGACGCGGGTGGAGCACGTGTCCGTCTCCGGTACCCGGGTGCTGACGCCCACGCAGGTGCTCGACGCGGCGGAAGTCCCCGTCGGGGCACCGTTGATCTCCGTCGACACCGACGCGATCGCGTCACGGCTACGCCGGAAACTGCCCCGAATCGACACGGTTGACGTGGTTCGTTCGTGGCCGCATGGAATCGGTCTGAAAGTGGTTGAGCGCACTCCGGTTCTGCTTGTCCAAAAGGGCGGAAACTTCGTCGAAGTGGACGAGGAAGGCGTCCGTTTCGCCACGGTTTCCCGGGCCCCGAAAGACGTTCCCGGGCTCGAATTGAACGTCTCCCGCTCGGGTTCCGCCGCCGCGAGCCTGCGCCGCTTCGGCGAGGACCGGTTGGTGCGCGAGGCCGTGACGGTCGCCCGCTCCCTTCCGGCCGCGGTCGCGCACGAGACAAGGAGCGTCAAGGTGCGTTCCTACGACGCCATCTCGCTGGAGTTGAACGACGGCCGCACGGTCGACTGGGGCAGCGGCGAGCGGGGTGCGCTGAAGGCCCGCGCCCTCACCGCTCTGATGAAAGCGGCGGCGAACGCGCGGCACTTCGACGTCTCGGTTCCCACCGCCCCCGCGTCATCGGGGAGTTGACGCACATCCGCGCAGGCCAGCACCCTGGTTGGGCACCGCTATGGCTGATCACATAGGGTGAAAAGAAAAACGGGAGGTTCGGCGTGTTCGTTGAACGTGCGCCACTTGTCGACTTAGTGTCCTGTTCGGAAGACTCCAGCGAACAGTCACACTGGTAACCCTAAACTTCAACGTTAGGGTTCGGGTCGGCGCTACGGACCGTCCCATTCGGCATCAGTCGCCGGATCGCACTCACCTGCGAAACGGCGACACGTAACTCGAGGCGAGAGGCCTTCGACGTGGCAGCACCGCAGAACTACCTCGCAGTCATCAAAGTCATCGGTGTCGGCGGCGGTGGTGTCAATGCCATCAACCGGATGATCGAGGTCGGTCTCAAGGGCGTCGAGTTCATCGCCATCAACACCGACGCGCAGGCGCTGTTGATGAGCGACGCCGACGTCAAGCTCGACGTCGGCCGCGAACTCACCCGCGGACTCGGCGCCGGAGCCAACCCGGCCGTCGGCCGCAAGGCCGCCGAGGATCACCGCGAGGAGATCGAGGAGGTCCTCAAGGGGGCCGACATGGTCTTCGTGACGGCCGGTGAAGGCGGCGGCACCGGCACCGGCGGCGCGCCCGTCGTGGCCAACATCGCCCGCTCCCTGGGCGCCCTCACCATCGGCGTGGTCACCCGCCCGTTCACCTTCGAGGGCCGGCGCCGCGCCAACCAGGCCGAGGACGGCATCGCCGAGCTCCGCGAGGAGGTCGACACCCTCATCGTCATCCCGAACGACCGGCTGCTGTCCATCTCGGACCGCCAGGTCTCGGTGCTCGACGCCTTCAAGTCCGCCGACCAGGTCCTGCTCTCCGGTGTCCAGGGCATCACCGACCTCATCACCACCCCCGGCCTCATCAACCTCGACTTCGCCGACGTCAAGTCCGTGATGTCCGAGGCGGGTTCCGCCCTCATGGGCATCGGCTCGGCCCGCGGCGACGACCGCGCGGTGGCCGCGGCCGAGATGGCGATCTCCTCGCCGCTCCTCGAGGCGTCCATCGACGGCGCCCGGGGCGTGCTGCTCTCCATCTCCGGCGGCTCCGACCTCGGCCTGTTCGAGATCAACGAGGCCGCCCAGCTGGTCAGCGAGGCCGCCCATCCCGAGGCCAACATCATCTTCGGTGCGGTCATCGACGACGCCCTCGGCGACGAGGTCCGGGTCACCGTGATCGCGGCCGGCTTCGACGGGGGCCAGCCGCCGGCCCGCCGGGACAACGTCCTCGGCTCGTCCTCGGCCTCCTCCTCGCGCCGCGAGGAGCCCACCCCGGTACGGCAGCAGCCCGAGTCCCGCCCGTCCTTCGGCTCGCTCGGCAGCGTCACGCCGCAGGAGGACCCGGAGCCCGCCCCCGAGCCGGTCGCCGACCTTCCGGTCTCCCCGCCGGTCCCGCCGTCCCGGTCCTACACGGACAGCGCGGCCGAGGAACTGGACGTACCGGACTTCCTCAAGTGATCCTTCTGACGTGATAAGCAAGCGCGACACCGTGAACGGCGCGCACTTCGCCTTCACCGACCGGTGGGGCGGAGTGAGCGCCGTTCCGTACGAGGAGCTCAACCTCGGCGGCGCGGTCGGCGACGACCCCGACGCCGTACGGACCAACCGGGAGCTGGCGGCCAGGTCGCTGGGGCTCGACCCGGCACTGGTCGTCTGGATGAACCAGGTGCACGGCGACGGCGTGGCCGTGGTCGACGGCCCCTGGGGGGAGCGTCCGGTGCCGGAGGTCGACGCGGTCGTCACCGCCCGCCGCGGACTGGCCCTCGCCGTGCTCACCGCCGACTGCACTCCCGTTCTGCTCGCCGACCCGGTCGCCGGGATCGCCGCCGCAGCGCACGCGGGCCGGCCCGGCATGGTCGCCGGGGTCGTCCCGGCCGCGCTACGCGCGATGACCGAACTCGGCGCCGACCCCGCCCGGATCGTCGTCCGCACCGGGCCCGCCGTGTGCGGGCGGTGCTACGAGGTGCCCGAGGCGATGCGCGCCGAGGTCGCCGCCGTCGAGCCGGCGGCGCACGCCGAGACCAGTTGGGGCACGCCGGCGGTCGACGTGACCGCCGGCGTGCACGCCCAGCTCGAACGGTTCGGGGTGCGCGACAGGCAGCGGTCGCCGGTGTGCACACGGGAGTCGGGCGATCACTTCTCGTACCGCCGCGATCGCACCACGGGGCGACTCGCGGGATATGTCTGGCTGGACTGAGGGACATGACGGACCGTAAGGACGAACTCGCCGAGAACCTGGCGAAAGTGGAGCGGCGTATCGCCGACGCCTGCGCGGCCGCCGGACGCGCGCGCGAGGAGGTGACCCTGATCGTGGTCACCAAGACGTACCCGGCGAGCGACGTGCGGATCCTCGCCGAACTCGGGGTGCGGGACGTCGCCGAGAACCGGGACCAGGACGCCGCGCCCAAGGCCGCCGCATGCTCGGACCTGCCGCTGACTTGGCACTTCGTTGGCCAGTTGCAGACCAACAAGGTTCGTTCCGTGGCCGGTTATGCCGATATCGTGCAGTCCGTCGATCGGGACCGGCTGGTCACGGCGCTGTCGAAGGAGGCGGTGCGGCAGGGGCGCGAACTCGGGTGCCTGATCCAGGTCGCGCTCGACGCGGACGAGAGCGGCCGGGGCGAGCGCGGGGGTGTCGGGCCCGGGGGAATCGAAGAGTTGGGCGAACTCGTCGCCCGTGCGCCGGGTCTGCGGCTGGCCGGTCTGATGACCGTCGCGCCGCTGACCGGGCCCTACGCGGGGCGCGAACGGGCGGCGTTCGAGCGGTTGATGGATTTGTCGACCGACCTGCGCCGAGCTCATCCGGCTGCGAACATGGTGTCAGCGGGAATGAGTGCGGACCTCGAGCAGGCCGTGACGGCCGGGGCGACACATGTACGCGTCGGTACGGCGGTACTCGGAGTCCGCGCACGGCTCGGGTAACGTCGCCAGGAAGTCGGACCACAGCAGAAAATATGGTCAATTCCGCCGCAAGGCGGGCACAACGGCCTCGTGGATCGCGGGCACTTGACGGTCGTCAGTCGATCCACCACAGAGCGGAGGACTCAGAGCATGGCCGGCGCGATGCGCAAGATGGCGGTCTACCTCGGCCTCGTGGAGGACGATGGGTACGACGGCCGGGGATTCGACCCCGATGACGACTTCGAGCCCGAGCTGGACCCCGAGCCGGAGCGGGACCACCGACGGCACGAGCCGTCCCACCAGTCGCACCTGGCACATCAGTCCCAACGGGACGAAGAGGTGCGAATCGTACAGCCGCCCGCGCCGCGTGAACCGGTCGCCCGTTCGGCTTCGCTACCCGCGGAATCCGGCCGTCCGGCGCGCATCGCGCCCGTGGCGTCCATCACACAAGAACGCGCAAGCCTGGAGAAGAACGCACCGGTGATCATGCCCAAGGTCGTGTCGGAACGAGAGCCTTACCGGATCACCACACTGCACCCGCGGACCTACAACGAGGCCCGTACCATCGGGGAACACTTCCGTGAGGGCACCCCGGTGATCATGAATCTGACTGAGATGGATGACACAGACGCGAAGCGACTTGTCGACTTTGCGGCCGGTTTGGTGTTTGGTCTTCACGGCAGCATCGAGCGGGTGACGCAGAAGGTGTTCCTGTTGTCGCCTGCTAACGTCGATGTCACGGCGGAGGACAAGGCCCGCATCGCAGAGGGCGGGTTCTTCAACCAGAGCTGAGACACACGACCGGAAACAGCAGTACAAGTAGTACCCAGCAGCACGGAACAGGGGAGAGGGAAGCACCAGCAATGAGCGTGGTCCTGCAGGTCATCTACATCGCGCTGATGTGCTTCCTGATCGTGCTCATCTTCCGGTTGGTCATGGACTACGTCTTCCAGTTCGCCCGCTCATGGCAACCCGGCAAGGCGATGGTGGTCGTTCTGGAGGCCACCTACACTGTCACTGATCCACCGCTCAAGCTTCTGCGGCGGTTCATCCCGCCGCTGCGTCTCGGGGGCGTGGCGCTCGACCTGTCCTTCTTCGTACTGATGATCATCGTCTACATCCTGATCTCGATCGTGAGCCGGCTGTGAGCGATGTGACCTACCGTCTTGCCGAATGCCGACGACTACGTTGAGGTGAAGAGATGCCGTTGACCCCCGAGGACGTGCGGAACAAGCAGTTCACGACCGTCCGCCTCCGAGAAGGCTATGACGAGGACGAGGTCGATGCCTTCCTCGACGAGGTGGAGGCCGAACTGACCCGCCTGCTCCGGGAGAACGAGGACCTGCGCGCCAAACTGGCCGCGGCCACGCGCGCTGCCGCCCAGAACCAGCAGAACATGCGCAAGCCCCCGGAGGGTCCCGGCGGTCCCCAGGACCAGCAGGGTGGCATGCCCCAACAGGGCGGTATGCCGCAGCAGGGCATGCGCGGACCGGGCGGCCCCGTTCCGGCCGGAATATCGGGCCCGCCGCAGCAGCAGATGGGTGGCCCCATGGGTGGTCCGCCCCAGCTGCCGAGCGGTGCGCCGCAGCTGCCCGCCGGTCCCGGTGGACAGGGCGGCCCGCAGGGTCCCGGCCCGATGGGTCAGGGCCCGATGGGTCAGGGCCCGATGGGCCAGGGCCCCATGCAGGGGCAGATGGGCCCGGGCCCCATGCAGGGCCAGATGGGCGGCCCCATGGGTCAGCCCCCCATGCAGCAGCAGATGGGCGGCCCGATGGGTGGCCCCATGGGCGGTCCGATGGGCGGCCCCGGTCAGGGCCCCGGTGGCGACAGCGCCGCCCGTGTCCTCTCGCTGGCCCAGCAGACCGCCGACCAGGCGATCGCCGAGGCTCGTTCCGAGGCCAACAAGATCGTCGGCGAGGCCCGCAGCCGCGCCGAGGGTCTCGAGCGTGACGCCCGTGCCAAGGCCGACGCCCTGGAGCGGGACGCGCAGGAGAAGCACCGCGTCGCGATGGGCTCCCTGGAGTCCGCCCGCGCCACGCTGGAGCGCAAGGTCGAGGACCTGCGCGGCTTCGAGCGCGAGTACCGCACGCGACTGAAGTCGTACCTCGAGTCCCAGCTGCGTCAGCTGGAGACCCAGGCCGACGACTCGCTGGCCCCGCCGCGCACCCCGGCCACCGCGAGCCTCCCGCCGTCCCCGGCGCCCTCCATGGCCCCGGCCGGCGCGAGCGCCCCGTCCTACGGCGGCAACGGGACCATGGGTGGCGGACCGAGCCCCGCTGCCCCGTCCTACGGCGGCCAGCAGCAGATGACCCCGGCCATGACCCAGCCGATGGCCCCGGTCCGTCCGCAGGGACCGTCCCCGATGGGCCAGGCCCCCTCGCCGATGCGCGGGTTCCTGATCGACGAGGACGACAACTGAAGGCCGCAGCACGGTGAGTAGTACGCCGTAGTCGTCGGCAGCGTTCAAAAGGGCGGGGCCCCGGATCCAGATCCGGGGCCCCGCCCTTTTTGTGCGCGTTGAGCGCAGGCGGCACGCCGAAGGCCCGACCCCTTTGCGGGGTCGGGCCTTCGGCGTGCGAGAGGCTACGCCTTGCGCAGGCGGAACGTCAGCGACAGGCCCTCGTCAGTGAACGGCGACCCGAAGGTACCGTCCGCCTCGCCCTGGGCGAAGTCCGTCGCCAGGACCTCGTCCGCGATCAGCGCCGCGTGCTCGCTGAGCGCCGCGATCACCGCGGAGTCCGTGGACGTCCAGCGCAGGGCGATCCGGTCGGCCACGTCCAGGCCGCTGTTCTTGCGCGCCTCCTGGATGAGCCGGATCGCGTCACGGGCCAGACCGGCCTGCCGCAGCTCCTCCGTGATCTCCAGATCCAGCGCCACCGTCGCACCGGAGTCGGACGCCACCGACCACCCCTCGCGCGGGGTCTCCGTGATGATCACCTCGTCCGGAGCGAGCGTGATCGTCTCGCCGTCGACCTCCACCGAGGCCGTACCCTCCCGCAGGGCCAGCGACAGCGCCGCCGCGTCCGCGTTCGCCACAGCCTTGGCGACGTCCTGCACCCGCTTGCCGAACCGCTTGCCCAGCGCCCGGAAGTTGGCCTTCGCGGTGGTGTCCACCAGGGAACCGCCGACCTCGGACAGCGACGCCAGCGAGGAGACGTTCAGCTCCTCGGTGATCTGGCTGTGCAGCTCCCGGTCGAGCGCGTCGAAGCCGGCCGCCGCGACCAGCGCCCGCGACAGCGGCTGACGGGTCTTGACGCCCGACTCCGCGCGCGTGGCACGGCCGAGCTCCACCAGCCGCCGCACCAGCACCATCTGCTTCGACAGCTCCGGGTCGATCGCGGACAGGTCCGCCTCCGGCCAGGACGCGAGGTGCACCGACTCCGGGGCGCCCGGAGTCACCGGCACCACCAGGTCCTGCCAGACCCGCTCGGTGATGAACGGCGTCAGCGGGGCCATCAGCTTGGTGACCGTCTCCACGACCTCGTGCAGGGTGCGCAGCGCCGCCTTGTCGCCCTGCCAGAAGCGGCGACGGGAGCGGCGGACGTACCAGTTGGACAGGTCGTCCACGAACGCGGAGAGCAGCTTGCCGGCGCGCTGGGTGTCGTACGCCTCCAGCGCCTGCGTCACCTGGTCGGTGAGCGCGTGCAGTTCGGACAGCAGCCAGCGGTCCAGGACCGGGCGGTCGGCGGGCGCCGGGTCGGCCTCGCTGGGCGCCCAGTCGGACGTACGGGCGTACAGCGCCTGGAAGGCGACCGTGTTCCAGTACGTCAGCAGGGTCTTGCGGACGACCTCCTGGATCGTGCCGTGTCCAACGCGGCGGGCCGCCCACGGCGAACCGCCGGCCGCCATGAACCACCGCACAGCGTCCGCCCCGTGCCGGTCCATCAGCGGGATCGGCTCCAGGGTGTTGCCCAGGTGCTTGGACATCTTGCGGCCGTCCTCGGCGAGGATGTGCCCGAGGCAGACGACGTTCTCGTAGGAGGACTTGTCGAAGACCAGCGTGCCGACCGCCATCAGCGTGTAGAACCAGCCGCGGGTCTGGTCGATGGCCTCGCAGATGAACTGCGCCGGGTAGCGGGCCTCGAACAGCTCCTTGTTCTTGTACGGGTAGCCCCACTGCGCGAACGGCATCGAACCCGAGTCGTACCAGGCGTCGATCACCTCCGACACGCGCGTGGCCGTCTTGGCGCACGTAGGGCACGCGAAGGTGACCTCGTCGATGAACGGGCGGTGCGGATCGAGGCCCGACTGGTCCGTGCCGGTCAGCTCGGTCAGCTCGGCGAGGGAGCCGACGCAGGTGAGGTGGTCGTCCTCGCAGCGCCAGATCGGCAGCGGGGTGCCCCAGTAGCGGTTGCGGGACAGCGCCCAGTCGATGTTGTTGTTCAGCCAGTCGCCGTAGCGGCCGTTCTTGACGGTCTCCGGGAACCAGTTGGTGTTCTCGTTCTCCTGGAGGAGGCGGTCCTTGACGGCCGTGGTGCGGATGTACCAGGACGGCTGCGCGTAGTAGAGGAGCGCGGTGTGGCAGCGCCAGCAGTGCGGGTAGCTGTGCTCGTACGGGATGTGCTTGAAGAGGAGGCCGCGCTGCTGGAGGTCCTCGGTGAGGCGTTCGTCCGCCTTCTTGAAGAAGACGCCACCGACGAGCGGGACGTCCTCCTCGAAGGTGCCGTCGGGCCGGACGGGGTTGACGACGGGCAGACCGTACGCGCGGCAGACCTTGAGGTCGTCCTCACCGAAGGCGGGGGACTGGTGCACCAGACCCGTACCGTCCTCGGTCGTCACGTACTCGGCGTTGACCACGTAGTGCGCGGGCTCCGGGAACTCCACCAGCTCGAACGGACGTTGATACGTCCAGCGCTCCATCTCGGCGCCGGTGAAGGACTGCCCCGTGGTCTCCCAGCCCTCACCCAGCGCCTTGCCGACCAGCGGCTCGGCGACGACGAGCTTCTCCTCGCCGTTCGTCGCGACGACGTAGGTGACCTCGGGGTGGGCGGCGACCGCGGTGTTGGAGACCAGCGTCCACGGGGTCGTCGTCCACACCAGGAGGGCGGCCTCGCCGGCCAGCGGACCGGAGGTGAGCGGGAAACGGACGTACACGGACGGGTCGACGACCGTCTCGTAGCCCTGCGCCAGCTCGTGGTCGGACAGGCCCGTGCCACAGCGGGGGCACCAGGGGGCGACCCGGTGGTCCTGGACCAGCAGGCCCTTGCCGAAGATCTCCTTCAGCGACCACCAGACCGACTCGATGTACTCGGGGTCCATCGTGCGGTAGGGGTCCTGGAGGTCGGTCCAGTACCCCATGCGGGTCGTGAGCGCCTCGAAGGCGTCCGTGTGCCGGGTCACCGACTCACGGCACTTGGCGTTGAACTCGGCGATCCCGTACTTCTCGATGTCCTGCTTGCCGCTGAAGCCGAGCTCCTTCTCGACCGCCAGCTCCACCGGGAGGCCGTGGCAGTCCCAGCCGGCCTTGCGGGCCACGTGGTAGCCGCGCATGGTGCGGAAGCGGGGGAAGACGTCCTTGAAGACGCGGGCCTCGATGTGGTGGGCGCCCGGCATGCCGTTGGCGGTGGGCGGGCCCTCGTAGAACACCCACTCGGGGCGGCCCTCGGACTGCTCCAGGGTCTTGGCGAAGATCTTCTGCTCGCGCCAGAAGTCGAGCACCGCGTGCTCGAGCGCGGGCAGGTCGACCTGGGCGGGCACCTGGCGGTACGTCGGCGTTGTCATCAGCGAGCTTCCTCCGGCGGACTTGCTGCCTTCCGTCCGGAGGGACGAGAGCCGTGTCCTTCTCTACGCCGGTTTCGGCGTGCTCCCGCGGTACCACCCTCCTTGGCCCTCCGGCGCGTGGTGCGCACCGGTGAGCCCCCTCATTGGGGTCGCGATGCCGGCTCTACTCGCCGCTGCTCGTGCCTGCGGCTTTCTTCCGGCGGCTCCGGGGTGATCTTCGCGTCGCGCTCGCCCCCGGGCTTCCACCGTCCCCGGGTCGCTCTGGGCTGCGTACGCCGCTACTCGTCCCCATCCACGCTTTTCGCTCCGCCCAGTGTACGGCGCCGCACGGACAGCGGCCGACCGGTTTTCGGGTACCCGGGGGCCACGGTGCCGTACGGCCCGGGATGCCCCGAATGGAGCGGTACGCGTGTTCGGATCCTGGGACGGAAGGCCCGGCGGATTACCCCGCGGGGAGCTGGGCACAACGCATGCAGGCTCGCGGAGCGGCGTGCGCGAGCCGGGCGAATCGGGCGGTGCGCCCCGTTGCCGCGGGACTCGAGTCGATTTATCGTCCCAGCACGATTCGCGTGCAAGATCACAATATGTGAAGGGGCCGCGGCCATGGTGGCGAAGAAGACCGCCGTACAGCAGTCGGCGTCCGGCAGGTCCACACAGGCCCCGGGCGGTGCGGCCAAGGATGTGAGCGGCAAGAAGAGGGTGAGGACGGTACGGGGGACCACCGCCTCAGCCGCGAGAAGCCCTGCCGAAGGGGAGGGACCGGAGAGACTCTCGGGTACGCGGAGAGCGGCGGTCGGCCGGAAGGCGACCGGCGGGCCGGCGGCGAAGAAGACGGTCGCGAAGAAGACGGCGGCGAAGAGGGCTGCGCCGGAGACGGCGGCGGCGAAGAAGACGGAGCCCCCGAAGAAGACGGCGTCGGCGAAGAAGGCGACGGCGAAGGAAACGGCCGCGGAGAGGAAAACCGCGGGGAAGAAGGCCGCTGCGAAGAAGCCCGCGGTGAAGGAGACGGCCACGGGGAAGAAGGCCGCTGCGAAGGAGGTCGCCGCGAAAAGGGCGGCACCGGCGAAGAAGGCCGCGGTGAAGACCACGGCGGCGCGGAAGAAGACGGCCGCAGGGAAGAAAGCCGCTGCGAAGAAGACGACGGCCGCGGTGAAGGAGACGGTCACGGAGCGGGCGGCAAGCGCGAAGACCGTCGCCAAGAAGGCTGTCGGCGTCAAGAAGGCCGCCGCGGCGAAGAAGAGCAAGAGCACGGCCAAGAAGGCGGGCGCGGCGCAGGCCGCGGAGCAGACGGGAGCCACGACAGTGGTTGCGAAGAAGACTCCTGGCACGGCCACGGCGGCACAGACCGCCGTACCCAAGGCACGCGTCGCCGCGGCGGTGGAGCCGGGCGAGCTCGCGGTGCGCCCCGGCGAGGACCCGTGGACCCCTCAGGAGGTCGACGAGGCGCGCGAGGAGCTGCTGTCCGAGGCACAGCGGCTGCGGGACGAGATCACGTCGTCCGAGGACGCCCTGCAGGGCCTGATGCGGGACTCCGGGGACGGCGCCGGGGACGACCAGGCGGACACCGGCACCAAGAACATCACACGCGAGCACGAGATGGCCCTCGCGGCCAACGCGCGCGAGATGCTCACCCAGACCGAGCGCGCCCTGCAGCGACTGGACGCGGGCACCTACGGACTGTGCGAGAACTGCGGCAACCCCATCGGCAAGGCCCGTATGCAGGCCTTCCCGCGGGCCACCCTGTGCGTGGAGTGCAAGCAGAAGCAGGAACGCCGGTACTGAGGGCGCACGCACGCGTGCCGTACCCTCGTGCTCAGTCAGGTACCTAGGTTGAGGGACTCACGTGGCAGAGGCGGAGCGCATCATCGGTACGCCGGATTCCCCACAGGCTGGGGCCGGGCCGGAGCAGGACGGGTCCGCGCGGCCCCAGGGCAGGCGCAAGATCGCCGTGCTGTTCTCGGTGGCCGCCTTCGCGTACACGCTCGACCTGGTCAGCAAGCTGCTCGTGGTCGCCAAGCTGGAGCACCACGCGCCGATCGACATCGCCGGTGAGTGGCTGAGGCTCGAGGCGATCCGCAACGCGGGCGCCGCCTTCGGCTTCGGCGCGGCCTTCACCGTGATCTTCACGGTGATCGCGGCGGCGGTGATCGTGGTGATCGCCCGGCTCGCCCGCAAGCTCTACAGCCTGCCCTGGGCGATCGCCCTCGGCCTGCTGCTCGGCGGCGCGCTCGGCAACCTGACCGACAGGATCTTCCGCTCGCCGGGCGTCTTCGAGGGCGCGGTGGTCGACTTCATCGCCCCCAAGGGCTTCGCCGTCTTCAACCTGGCCGACTCGGCGATCGTGTGCGGCGGCATCCTGATCGTGCTGCTGTCCTTCAGGGGCCTCGACCCGGACGGAACCGTCCACAAGGACTGAACCGTCCCCCGACCAAGTCGGCGGTTGTCCACAGGCGCGGTCGGGCCGGTCGGCGCTGTCCGGCATACTCGACGGGTGAGCACGATTCCCGAGATCCGTACCCTGCCCGTGCCCGACGGCCTGGAGGGCGAGCGCGTCGACGCCGCCATCTCCCGCATGTTCGGCTTCTCCCGCACGAAGGCCGCGGAGCTCGCCGCGGAGGGGAAGGTCACGGTCGACGGCTCGGTGGTCGGCAAGTCCGAGCGGGTGCACGGCGGCGCCTGGCTCGAGGTCGAGATGCCGCAGGCGCCCGCGCCCGTGCAGATCGTCGCGGAGCCGGTCGAGGGCATGGAGATCGTGCACGACGACGACGATGTGGTGGTGATCGTCAAGCCGGTCGGTGTCGCCGCCCACCCGAGCCCCGGCTGGACCGGCCCGACGGTCATCGGCGGCCTCGCCGCGGCCGGCTACCGCATCTCCACCTCCGGTGCCGCCGAGCGCCAGGGCATCGTGCACCGGCTGGACGTCGGCACCTCGGGTCTGATGGTGGTCGCCAAGTCGGAGCGCGCTTACACCTCGCTCAAGCGGCAGTTCAAGGAGCGCACGGTCGACAAGCGCTATCACACGCTCGTACAGGGCCACCCCGACCCGACCAGCGGCACCATCGACGCGCCCATCGGCCGCCACCCCCAGCACGACTACAAGTGGGCCGTCACGGCCGACGGCAAGCCGTCCGTGACGCACTACGACCTCATCGAGGCCTTCCGCGCGGCCTCCCTCCTCGACGTGAAGCTCGAGACCGGCCGCACCCACCAGATCCGCGTCCACATGGCCGCCCACCGCCACCCCTGCGTCGGCGACCTCACCTACGGCGCCGACCCGACCCTCGCCAAGCGGCTGCACCTGACCCGCCAGTGGCTGCACGCCGTCCGCCTCGGCTTCGAGCACCCGGGGGACGGGATGTGGGTCGAGTTCGAGAGCGACTACCCGGCCGACCTGCAGAAGGCGCTGGACCAGGTCCGCGAGGAGACGTACGGATGAGCACGCGCGCGTACGACGTCCGGATCGCCGAGGACCCGGCCGACCTGGAGGCGTGCTTCGCGGTACGCAAGGAGGTCTTCGTCGGCGAGCAGGGCGTGCCCGAGGGCATCGAGTACGACGCGTACGACGCCGCCGCCCTGCATGTGCTGGCCGTGCGGGACGACGGGGTGCCGCTCGGCACCGGGCGGCTGCTGCACGGTCCGGCGGCCGCGGCGAAGGTCGACGGCGACCTGTCGGTGGGCTCGCTCGGGCGGCTCGCCGTCACGCGGGAGGCGCGCGGACTGGGCGTGGGCGTCACGCTCGTCCGGGCCATCGAGGACGCGGCACGCGCGCGAGGCCTGACCGCCGTGGACCTGCACGCGCAGACGCACGCCCTCGGGTTCTACGAGCGGCTGGGGTACGAGGTGTACGGGCCGGAGTACCTCGAAGCGGGCATACCGCACCGCGCCATGCGGCGCGCTCTGTAACGGAGGGGGCCGAAAGGGCTGGTGGGGTCGGGGTCGTGGCAGGCTTGAAGTCCGCCTCCCGTTCTCGATCCTCCCGGAGCGCTGACCGTGGATCAGTTGGCCCTGTTGTTCGTGCTGTTGCTCGGGGCCGTGTTGAGTGTGCCGGTGGGGGACCGGTTCGGACTGCCGGCCCCGGTGCTCATGACCCTGCTCGGAGTCGTCCTCGCGGTGGCCGACTTCGTGCCCAACGTCAATGTCCCGCCCGAGCTGATCCTGCCCCTGCTGCTGCCGCCGTTGCTGTACGCGGCGGTGCGCCGCACGTCCTGGCGGCAGTTCGCGGCGAACCGGCGGCCGATCTTCCTGCTCGCGGTGGCGCTGGTCTTCGTCACCACCCTGTGCGTGGCGGTCATGGCCCACGCCATCGTGCCGGGGCTGCCCGTCGCCGCCGCCGTCGCGCTGGGCGCCCTGGTCGCGCCGCCCGACCCGGTCGCGGCGACCGCGGTCGCGGGCCAACTCGGGCTGCCCCGCCGCCTGGTGTCGATCCTGGAGGGCGAGGGCCTGTTCAACGACGTCACGGCGATCGTGCTGTACCACGTGGCCGTGGCCGCCGCGGTGAGCGGCGAGTTCCACGCGCGCCGCGCCGCCCTCGACCTGGTGCTGTCCGCCGTGGTCGCCGTCGCGATCGGCGTGGCCCTCGGCTGGGGCGCCAACCGGCTCCTCGACGTGCTCGGCGACGCCACCCTGCAGGTCGGTCTGACACTGCTCGTGCCGTACGCCTCCTACGTGCTGGCCGAGGAGCTGCACGGCTCCGGTGTGCTGGCCGTGCTCACCACCGCGCTGTTCCTCGCCGAGTACGCCTCCGACCCCGACGACGTGATGACCCGGCTGGCCGGGCACACCTTCTGGGACATCATCGACACGCTCGTCACCGGCGTCGCCTTCGGCCTGATCGGCCTGGAGCTGCACAACGCCCTCCGCACGGCCTCCGGACGGTGGGGCGAGATGCTCGGCTGGGCGGCGGCGGTGCTCGGCGTGGTGGTGCTGGTCCGGCTGGCGTGGCTGCTGCCGGCGACCTGGCTCACCAAACGGCTGCACGCCCGGCGGGACTACGACGAGGACATCCCGATGGGCTGGCGGGAGACCGTGGTGATGTGGTGGTCGGGGATGCGGGGCGTGGCCTCGGTGGCGCTGGCGCTGGCGATCCCGCTGACCACCGACGCCGGTTCCGCCTTTCCCGACCGGGACGAGATCGTCTTCATCGCCTTCGGTGTGATCATGGGCACGCTCGTGCTGCAGGGCCTGACGCTGCCCTTGCTGGTGCGCAAGCTCGGCGTGCAGGCCGACACCGAGCGCGAGAAGGCCTTCGAGAAGGAACTCGCCGTGCGGGCCGCCAAGGCGGCCAAGCGCAGGCTCCAGGAGATCGAGGAGGTCGAGGACCTGCCGGACGAGCTGTCCGAGCAGATGCTCAGGCGGGCCCTGGAGATCGGGGTGCGGATCAGCCCGGAGATGGGCGAGGAGGAGCGGCGGGAGGCGCACGAGATGCGGGTGCGCCGGCTCAAGCGGATGCGCCGCATCCAGGGCGAGCTGCTGAGCGCCGCGCGGCACGAGGTGCTGGCCGCGCGCAGCGAACCCGGTGCGGACCCCGAGATCGTGGACCGGGTGCTGCGCCATCTCGACGTACGCAGCCTGCGCTGACCCACATCGGTTGCGCGCGCCGGGCCCTGAGTACATAGGGTCGGATCATGGCTCGCAATGTGGTGATCAGTGGTGGAGGTACCGGCATCGGGCTCGCGGCGGCGCGGGTGTTCGCGGCGGAGGGAGACCGGGTGCTGCTGCTCGGGCGGCGGGAGGAGGTCCTGCGGAAGGCCGACGTGCCGGGGGCGTCGACCTACGCCGCCGATCTCGCCGACACCGCCGCCGTGCGCGGGGTCGCCCAGTTCGTGGCGGAGGAGTTCGGGACGGTGGACGTCCTGGTCCACAGCGCCGGCGGCACCGGACAGCTGGAGCGACCGGCCGAGAGCGCGGACCCGCTCGACCGGGTCGCGCACGACTGGACCGTCAACTTCCGCATCAACACCCTGACCGCCGCCCTGCTCACCGAGGCCCTCAAGGACCGGCTCGCCTCCCCGGGCGGCCGGGTGCTGTTCGTCAGTTCCATCGCCGCCTACCGGGGTTCCGGCAGCGGGGCGTACGGGGGCGCCAAGGCCGCCCTGCACCCGTACGCCCATGACCTGGCCCGGGAGCTCGGGCCGCGCGGGATCACCGCGAACGTGGTCGCGCCCGGCTACATCGAGGACACCGAGTTCTTCGGGCCGGCCATCGACCCGGCGCGGCGCGAGCGGCTCATCTCCGACACGCTGGACAAGCGCCCCGGCACCCCCGGTGACGTCGCCTCGACCCTGCACTGGCTGGCCTCGCCCGGAGCGGCACACGTCACCTCGCAGGTGATCCAGGTCAACGGGGGCGCCGAGCGCGGGCGCTGAGCCCGCACGGCGCACCCCGTCTCCGGCTACTCGCGCGCGCGTTGCGCCGCCGCGGCGTCGCGGTGGCCGTCGAGACGCCCGTTGAAGTGGCCGTCCAGATGGTCGTCGAGGGAGGGCCGGCTCGGCGGCAGCGTGGCGTCCGCCGTGTTGACGCGGGGCAGCGCGTACGGGTGCTCCGCGCACAGCCAGCTGATCATCTGCTCGCGCACCGCGACCCGTACCGTGAAGATGTCGTCCGCGTCCTTGGCGGTGACCAGGGCGCGGACCTGGATGGTGTTGGGCGTGGAGTCGGTGACCACGAGGTTGTGGGCACGGCCGTCCCAGGCGGGGCACTCGCGCAGGATGTCCCGCAGCCGCTCCCGCATCGCCTCGATCGGCGCCGAGTGGTCGAGGTGCCAGTACACGATGCCGGTCATCTGGTTGCTGCCGCGCGACCAGTTCTCGAACGGCTTCGAGGTGAAGTACGACACCGGCATGGTGATCCGGCGCTCGTCCCAGGTCCGCACGGTCAGGAACGTCAGCGTGATCTCCTCGACCGTGCCCCACTCGCCGTCCACCACCACCGTGTCGCCGAGCCGCACCATGTCGCCGAAGGCGATCTGCAGCCCCGCGAACATGTTGCCCAGCGTCGACTGGGCGGCGACACCGGCGACGATGCCGAGGATGCCGGCCGAGGCCAGCAGCGAGGCACCGGCCGCGCGCATCGCGGGGAACGTCAGCAGCATCGCGGCCACGGCCACCACACCGACGATCGCCGAGACCACGCGCATGATCAGCGACACCTGGGTGCGCACCCGGCGGACCCGGGCGGCGTCGTGGTGGGCGCGGGCGTAACGACTGTAGGAGGTCTCGACTATCGCCGCCGCGATCCGGATCACCAGCCAGGCCGCCGCCCCGATCAGCACCAGGGTCAGGAACTGGCCGATCGCGACCCGGTGTTCCCGCAGCAGCCGGGCCTGGTCGTAGGAGCCTCTGAGCATGGCCGCGCACAGCACGAGCTGGTAGGGGATGCGGCCACGGCGCAGCAGACCCCACAGCGGGGTCTCACTGTGCCGTCCGTCGGCCTTGCGCAGCAGCTGGTCCGAGGCCCAGCCGATGAGCAGCGTGAGCAGGACCGAGCCGCCGATCACGATCAGCGGGCGGAGTACGTTCTCCATGCCTCCGAACCTAACCGGCCCTCCGGGGTGATGAACATGTGAGTTCCGGCGTGAAGGGGGTACGGCCGCCGGACGGCGTTGTCGGTCCCGGCTGGCACCATGGCCTCATGAACATCGTGCTCTTTCACTCGGCCTACGGCCCGAGGCCCGCGGTGCGCGAGGCCGCGGACCGGTTGCGCGGCGCCGGACACGAGGTGTGGACCCCGGACCTCTTCGACGGGCGTACGTTCGAGACGGTCGAGGAGGGCATGGCCGCCAAGGACGAGATCGGCAAGGACGAGCTGCTCAAGAGAGCCGTGCTGGCCGCAGCCCCCTACTCGGAGCGCGGCCTGGTGTACGCCGGGTTCTCGCTCGGCGCGTCCATCGCGCAGACCCTCGCCCTCGGCGACGACAAGGCCCGGGGGCTGCTGCTCCTGCACGGCACGTCGGACATCGCGGCGAACGCGGCGGTGGACGAGCTGCCGGTGCAGCTGCACGTGGCCGAGCCGGACCCGTTCGAGACGGACGACTGGCTGAGCGCCTGGTACCTGCAGATGGGCAGAGCGGGCGCGGACGTGGAGATCTACCGCTACCCGGGCGCCGGCCACCTCTACACCGACCCCGGCCTGCCGGACTGGGACGAGGAGGCCGCCGAGGCCACCTGGCGGGTGGCGCTCGGCTTCCTCGAGACGCTCTGATCAGACGGGGTCGTAGGTCCGCTCGACCTTCTGCGTGCCGCTGCGGGTGCGGTACGAACGCTCCCAGGACGCGGTCGCGTTCGGGTCCGTGCGGTCGGACACGACGTAGTAGTCCATCTGCGCCCGGTCGGCGGTGATGTCGAGGACGCCGTAGCCGTGGCGGTCGGTGTCGACCCAGTGGACGTGCCGGTTGGCGGCCCTGATGACCGGGGCGGCGAGCGCCGAGACCGTGCCCTCGGGGACCTTCACGATGTCGTCGAGGTTGTCGGAGGTCACCGAGGTGACCACGAACTCCGTGGCGGCGGAGGCCGACAGCGGGTACGTGCCGGCGTCCACCGGCACGTCGTTGGCCCACGCCATGTGGATGTCGCCGGTCAGGAACACGGTGTTGCGGATGGCGTTCGAGGTCAGATGGGCCAGCAGTTCGCGCCGGTCGTCGGTGTAGCCGTCCCACTGGTCGGTGTTGACGGCGAGGCCCTCCTGCGGCAGGCCGAGCAGCTTGGCGAGGGGCCTCAGCAGATCGGCGGAGAGCGAGCCGATGACGAACGGCGCGATCATCACCGAGTTGCCCACCAGCCGCCAGGTGGTGTCCGAGGCCTTCAACCCGGCCTTCAGCCAGTCGAGTTGGGCGCGCCCGGTGATCGTGCGGTTCGGGTCGTCGACCGAGCCGGAACCGCTGGACGCCTGTTGGGAGCGGAAGGAGCGCAGGTCCAGCAGGGACAGGTCGGCGAGCCTGCCGAAGCGCAGCCGGCGATAAGTGGTGCCGGCGATCGCGGGACGCACCGGCATCCACTCGAAGTAGGCCTGCTTGGCCGCCGCCTTGCGGTCGGTCCAGGTGCCCTCGGCGCCCTCGGTGTGGTTGACCGCGCCGCCCGACCAGGCGTTGTCGGCGAACTCGTGGTCGTCCCAGATGGCGACGACCGGTGCCTTCGCGTGCAGCGCCTGCAGGTCCGGGTCGGTCTTGTACCTGCCGTGCCGGGTGCGGTAGTCGGCGAGCGTGATGATCTCGTTGGCGGGCGCGTGCGGGCGCACGACCGTGCCCCGGGCCGCGTACTCGCCGGACTTGTACTCGTAGATGTAGTCGCCGAGGTGGAGCCACGCGTCGAGGTCGCTCCGGGCCGCGAGATGGCGGTACGGGGAGAACCAGCCCGCCTCCCAGTTGGCGCAGGTCACCACGCCGAAGCGCAGGCCGGGAACGGCGGCGTCGGCGGCGGGCGCGGTGCGGGTGCGGGCCGCGGGGGAGTCCGTACCGCCCGCCGAGAAGCGGAACCAGTAGTCGGTGGCCGGCTCCAGGCCCCGTATGTCCGCCTTCACCGTGTGGTCGCAGGCGGCGGTCGCCGTGGTCGAGCCCTCGGCGACGATCGTCGTGAACGCCTTGTCCCGGGCGACCACCCAGCTGACCTCGGTGTCCGGACCGAGCCCGGAGCCCGGCACCGCCTCGGCGGTGGGGGTCACCCGGGTCCACAACAGGATGCCGTCGGGCAGCGGGTCGCCGGAGGCGACGCCGTGCAGGAACTGCGGGGTGTCGGCCGCGGCCCGGGCGGGCAGGGCGGCGGCGAGCGGGCCGGCCAGGACGGCCGTCGCGGCCGCGGCCTTGACGACCGTACGGCGGCGCGGGAAGCGGGAGTCGGGGGCCTGGGACGCCTCGGATGATCTGTGTCGACTGGTCACGGGCGAACAGGTTACTGATCGGTAAGCGAGAGAGCGGGCGAACCTGGGAAAGTTCGCCCGCTCTTCCTTGGGCGGTCGTCCGCCGGTCTCCGGCTCAGGCCTTGAGGGCCGCGTCCACCACCTGGTTGAACTGCGCCACGGTCATCGGCGGGTTGCCCTGGCTGTCCGCAGTGAGCATCTTGCCGTTCATCACGAAGCTCGGCGTGCCGGTGACGCCGTCCTTGTTGTCGTCGAAGGTCTTCGACATGGCCATCGCCCAGGCGTCGTACGTGCCCTTCTTGACGTCGTCCTGGAACTTGGTGTTGTCCTTCAGCGCCGGGACGGTCTGCGCGACCTTGATCAGGTAGTTGTCGTCCTTGAACTTGTCGGTCGTCTCGTCCGGGTGCCACTTTGCCGAGTACAGGGCGGTCTTGTAGGCGAGGAACGCGTCGTCGCTGACGTTCAGCGCGGCGCCCAGGGCGCTCAGCGCGTTCTTGGAGCCCTGGCCGTTGTCCTTGTTGTCGATGAACGTGCCGCCGATGTACTGGATCTTGAACTTCCCGTCGGCGATGTCCTTCGTCACGGTCGAACCGACGGTCTGCTCGAACTGGGCGCAGATCGGGCAGCGCGGGTCCTCGTAGACCTTGAGGGTCTTCGGGGCGGTGCTCTTGCCGATGACGACCGTGGTGCCCTTGGTGCCGGTGGTGTTGGCCGGGGCGACGACCTTGGCGTCCTTCAGGCCCGCCCAGTAGCTGGGCTTGTTGGCCTGGACGACCGCGTAGCCTATGCCGCCGGCAGCCGCGAGGACGGCGACGACCGAGCCGGCCACGATGGCCTGCCGCTTGGCCTTGGCCCGCTTGGCCTGCCGCTCGCGCTCCTCGCGCAGCCGCTCCCGGGCCGCCGTCTTCGACGCCTGGCTGTTCCGCTTGCTCATGTTGGTGATCTCCATGTGGGACGCGCACATGTCGTACGCGGGATACGTGTGGGGGACTACTCGTGCTCAGTGCTGTGGGTCGTTCAGACGAGAGCGGCCGAGCAGGGCGGTCCACGCCGTCCCAGGGAGTGCACCAGTAGCCGGTCGCGAACGGCGGCCGCGCGCGGCAGGGGGCGCCCGAGGCGCCGTACCGTGCCGGCCGGGCGCACGGCGACGGCGGCGACCGCGAGCAGCAGGGGCCGGAACGTCGTCGCGGCCATCGCCCGCAGCAGCTGCGCGAGCGCGCGCTCGCCGCGGCGCAGCCAGACGGCGGCGAGCAGGCCGACGCCGACGTGGGCGCCGAGCAGCAGCCAGGCGGTGGCCGGGTCGGCGTGCGCGAGCAGCGCCGCGAGGCGGTCGGTGTCGGTGCCGGTCACCCGGGCCAGCGGGGTGCCCACCTGGGTGTTGCTGCCGCACAGCACGTCCCAGCCGACCGAGCGCAGCGGGCCGGCGACGGGGCCTCCCGCGCGGCCGTAGCAGACGTGCTGGCCGGTGGTCAGGATCGTGTCGGCGGCCAGCTCCAGCGGGATGAGCAGGCCGGCGATCGGTCCGAAGCCGCGCTCCCGGCCGGCCAGCGCGTAGCAGACCGCGAACACGGTGACGGCGAGCGCGGCCACCGTGTTCAGCGGCAGCGGGACCCGCGACAGCAGCACGTGCGACGCGGTGCTGAGCGTCACGACGAGTGCCGTGAACAGCGCCGCGCGAAGCGCTCTGAGTCGGGTCCCGGATATGTCCATAGCGTGGAGAGTGTGTCACGTGTGCCCGTAAGGGACCCCTAAAAGGTCGCTGTGGGGGCACGGACCGTTAGAGACCCGGAATCCGCCCGTTGCGGAACAGGTCCACGAAGATCTGGTGGTCGCTGCGCGCGCGTGCCCCGTAGACGTGCGCGAAGTCGACCAGGAGGTCCGCGAAGCCGTCCTCGTCGGCCGCGATCGCCGCGTCGATGGCCCGCTCGGTGGAGAACGGCACCAGGGACTCCCCGGAGGTGTCGTCGGCGGCCGCGTGCATGGTCGCCGTCGCCCGGCCGAGATCCGCGACGACGGCCGCGATCTCCTCCGGGTCGTCGATGTCGCCCCACTCCAGGTCCACCGCGTACGGCGACACCTCGGCCACCAGCTGCCCCGCGCCGTCCAGCTCGGTCCAGCCCAGCCACGGGTCCGCGTGCGCCTGCAGGGCCCGCTGCGAGATCACCGTGCGGTGGCCCTCGTGCTGGAAGTAGTCGCGGATCGCCGGGTCGGTGACGTGCCGGGAGACGGCCGGGGTCTGCGCCTGCTTGATGTAGATCACCACGTCGTTCTCGAGGGCGTCGCTGTGGCCCTCGAGGAGGATGTTGTACGAGGGCAGCCCCGCCGAACCGATGCCGATGCCGCGCCGCCCCACCACGTCCTTGACCCGGTAGGAGTCCGGGCGGGCCAGCGAGGAGTCCGGCAGCGTCTCCAGATAGCCGTCGAAGGCTGCCAGCACCTTGTAGCGGGTGGCCGCGTCCAGCTCGATGGAGCCGCCGCCGGGGGCGAAGCGGCGCTCGAAGTCACGGATCTCCGTCATCGAGTCCAGCAGCTCGAAGCGGGTCAGCGAACGGGCCGCGCGCAGGGCGCCCAGCAGCGGGCCCTCCGCGGTGTCCAGGGTGAACGGCGGCACCTCGTCGCTCTTGGCGCCGGTCGCCAGCGCGTGGATCCGCTCGCGGTACGCGCCCGCGTACACCCGCACCAGCTCGGTGATCTGGTCGTCGCTCAGCGCCTTCGCGTACCCGATCAGCGCCACCGAGGCGGAGAAGCGCTTCAGGTCCCAGGTGAACGGGCCGACGTAGGCCTCGTCGAAGTCGTTGACGTTGAAGACCAGACGGCCGTTGGAGTCCATGTACGTGCCGAAGTTCTCCGCGTGCAGGTCGCCGTGGATCCACACCCGCGAGGTGCGCTCGTCCAGGTACGGGCCGCCCCGCCGGTCGGCGTCGAGGTCGTGGTAGAAGAGGGCCGCCGTGCCCCGGTAGAAGGCGAACGCCGAGGCCGCCATCTTGCGGAACTTCACCCGGAACGCGGCCGGGTCGGCGGCCAGGAGCCGGCCGAAGGCGGTGTCGAAGACGGTGAGGATCTCCTCACCGCGCTGCTCGTCGTTGAGCTGGGGTACCGACATCGCGGAGTGCCTCCTGGTGCAGGGATGTGTACGACGGCGTTTCTGTCTTTTTCCCAACGGTCGGGGGTGCGCGGAAGTGCCCGCGACCCCCGCTGTGAAGGTACGCGGGGCAGCCCTCGGATTGTCAGTCCCGAGGCATAGACTTCGACGCTGACCCCAAGACTGTCCGCCGTCCCGTCGTCGACTGTTTCCTCTGGAGGCTCCACCGTGTCAAAGCCGCCGTTCACGCACCTGCACGTCCACACCCAGTACTCGCTGCTGGACGGTGCCGCGCGGCTCAAGGACATGTTCGACGCGTGCAACGAGATGGGCATGACCCACATCGCCATGTCCGACCACGGCAACCTCCACGGGGCGTACGACTTCTTCCACTCCGCGCAGAAGGCCGGTATCACCCCGATCATCGGGATCGAGGCCTATGTCGCCCCGGAGTCCCGGCGCAACAAGCGGAAGATCCAGTGGGGTCAGCCGCACCAGAAGCGCGACGACGTCTCGGGTTCCGGCGGTTACACCCACAAGACGATGTGGGCGGTCAACTCGACGGGCCTGCACAACCTCTTCCGGCTCTCCTCGGACGCCTACGCCGAGGGCTGGCTGCAGAAGTGGCCCCGGATGGACAAGGAGACCATCTCCCAGTGGTCCGAGGGGATCGTCGCCTCCACCGGCTGCCCCTCCGGCGAACTCCAGACCCGGCTGCGCCTCGGCCAGTACGACGAGGCCCTGAAGGCCGCCGCCGACTACCAGGACATCTTCGGCAAGGACCGCTACTTCCTGGAGCTGATGGACCACGGCATCGACATCGAGCACCGGGTCCGTGACGGCCTCCTGGAGATCGGCAAGAAGCTCGGCATCCCCCCGCTGGTCACCAACGACTCGCACTACACGTACGCGCACGAGGCGAGCGCCCACGACGCCCTGCTGTGCATCCAGACCGGCAAGAACCTCTCCGACCCCGACCGCTTCAAGTTCGACGGCACCGGCTACTACCTCAAGTCCACCGACGAGATGTACGCCATCGACTCCTCGGAGGCCTGGCAGGAAGGCTGCCGCAACACCCTCCTGGTCGCCGAGATGGTCGACACCGCCGGCATGTTCGAGGCCAAGAACCTCATGCCGAAGTTCGACATCCCCGAGGGATACACCGAGGTCTCCTGGTTCAAGGAGGAGGTCCGCCGCGGCATGGAGCGCCGCTTCCCGGGCGGCATCCCCGAGGACCGCCGGCAGCAGGCCGACTACGAGATGGACGTCATCATCTCGATGGGCTTCCCCGGCTACTTCCTCGTCGTCGCCGACTTCATCATGTGGGCCAAGAACAACGGCATCGCCGTCGGCCCCGGCCGGGGCTCCGCGGCCGGTTCGATCGTCGCGTACGCCATGGGCATCACCGACCTCGACCCGATCCCGCACGGCCTGATCTTCGAGCGCTTCCTCAACCCCGAGCGCATCTCCATGCCCGACGTCGACATCGACTTCGACGAGCGTCGGCGCGTCGAGGTCATCAGGTACGTGACGGAGAAGTACGGCGCCGACAAGGTCGCCATGATCGGCACCTACGGCAAGATCAAGGCCAAGAACGCGATCAAGGACTCCGCGCGCGTGCTGGGCTACCCGTACGCGATGGGCGACCGCATCACCAAAGCCATGCCCGCCGACGTCCTCGGCAAGGGCATCGATCTCAACGGCATCACCGACCCCTCCCACCCCCGTTACTCGGAGGCGGGCGAGGTCCGGGCGATGTACGAGAACGAGCCGGACGTGAAGAAGGTCATCGACACCGCCAAGGGCGTCGAGGGCCTGGTGAGGCAGATGGGCGTGCACGCCGCCGGCGTGATCATGTCCAGCGAGACCATCACCGAGCACGTGCCCGTGTGGGTGAGGCACACCGACGGCGTGACCATCACGCAGTGGGACTACCCGAGTTGCGAATCGCTCGGCCTGCTGAAGATGGACTTCCTGGGCCTGCGCAACCTGACGATCATGGACGACGCCGTCAAGATGGTGAAGTCCAACAAGGGCGTCGACCTCGAGCTGCTGAGTCTCCCGCTGGACGACCCCAAGACCTTCGAACTGCTTCAGCGCGGCGAGACCCTCGGCGTCTTCCAGTTCGACGGCGGCCCCATGCGCTCGCTGCTGCGCCTGATGAAGCCCGACAACTTCGAGGACATCTCGGCCGTCTCCGCGCTCTACCGTCCCGGCCCCATGGGCATGGACTCGCACACCAACTACGCCCTGCGCAAGAACAAGCTCCAGGAGATCACCCCGATCCATCCGGAGCTGGAGGAGCCCCTCAGGGAGGTCCTGGACGTCACCTACGGCCTGATCGTCTATCAGGAGCAGGTGCAGAAGGCCGCCCAGATCATCGCCGGCTACTCGCTCGGCGAGGCCGACATCCTCCGCCGTGTGATGGGCAAGAAGAAGCCCGACGAACTCGCCAAGAACTTCACCATCTTCCAGGCCGGCGCGCAGAAGAACGGCTACAGCGACGAGGCCATCCAGGCCCTGTGGGACGTGCTGGTCCCCTTCGCCGGCTACGCCTTCAACAAGGCGCACTCGGCCGCGTACGGACTGGTCTCCTACTGGACGGCGTACCTCAAGGCCAACCACCCCGCCGAGTACATGGCCGCGCTGCTGACCTCCGTCAAGGACGACAAGGACAAGTCGGCGGTCTACCTCAACGAGTGCCGCCGCATGGGCATCAAGGTGCTCCCGCCGAACGTCAACGAGTCGGTGCACAACTTCGCCGCCCAGGGCGACGACGTGATCCTCTTCGGCCTGGAGGCGGTGCGCAACGTCGGCACCGGCGTGGTCGACTCGATCATCAGGGCGCGTAAGGCGAAGGGGAAGTTCGCCTCCTTCCCCGACTACCTGGACAAGATCGACGCCGCCGCCTGCAACAAGCGGACCACGGAATCGCTCATCAAGGCGGGCGCGTTCGACTCGCTCGGGCACACCCGCAAGGGGCTCACCGCGCAGTACGAGCCGATGATCGACAACGTGGTCGCGGTCAAGCGCAAGGAGGCCGAGGGCCAGTTCGACCTCTTCGGCGGCATGGGCGAACAGGAGAGCAGCGAGCCCGGCTTCGGCCTCGACGTGCAGTTCACCGAGGAGGAGTGGGACAAGACCTATCTGCTCGCCCAGGAGCGGGAGATGCTCGGCCTGTACGTTTCCGACCACCCGCTCTTCGGCCTGGAGCACGTGCTGTCCGACAAGGCGGACGCGGGCATCGCCCAGCTCACCGGCGGTGAGCACGCGGACGGCGCGGTCGTGACGATCGGCGGCATCATCTCGGGCCTGCAGCGCAAGATGACCAAGCAGGGCAACGCCTGGGCGATCGCCACCGTCGAGGACCTCGCCGGCTCCATCGAGTGCATGTTCTTCCCGGCGACGTACCAGTTGGTGTCGACCCAACTCGTCGAGGACGCCGTGGTGTTCGTCAAGGGCCGGCTCGACAAGCGCGAGGACGTGCCGCGGCTGGTGGCGATGGAGCTCCAGGTCCCCGACCTGTCGCACGCGGGCACCAACGCGCCCGTGGTCCTCACCATTCCGGCGACGAGGGTCACCCCGCCGATGGTCAACCGGCTCGGCGAGATCCTCAGTCACCACCGGGGCGACAGCGAGGTCCGCATCAAGCTCCAGGGACCGACCAAGACGACGGTGCTGCGACTGGACCGGCACCGGGTGAAGCCGGACCCGGCGCTCTTCGGTGACCTCAAGGTGCTGCTCGGCCCGTCCTGCCTGGCCGGCTGAGTGGCGCCTGCCCGCGCGAGGGGCGCGTCCCGCACGGAACGCGCCCCTCGGTGGTGCCTGGGTCTCAACAACCCGTTACCGATGCGTCAGTTGTGACCGAAGCTCTTCTGCTGTCCCTTGCGGGCCATGTCGCCCGGGGTGATGCCCGGGACACGCTGCTCGGCCGGCGCCTCCATCGAGGCGTGCTCCGCCTGCTGCGGACCACGGTCGGTCTGCGGCTGCTTACGGTTCTGCTTCTTGTTCTTGGCCATGGTGATCTGCCTCCTGGGGGTGATCTAGGGGCCAGGGCCGGGACCAGATTCACATATGCTGACAACAGGCGCATGTCGGATAATTACCGTCTGTGACATGGCTGGTCGGGGAGTGTGGACCGGGTCCGCACTCCGAAACGCCACGCCGAAGATCGAGTTCCGGCCGTTAACACCTGCGTAGTCGGGCAGACTCGAAGGAAGCCCGAAGCAAACCTCCCGGAAAGAGGGTGGATCGCGTGGACCGCTGCATCGTCCTGGTGGACGCCGGGTATCTGCTGGGGGCCGCCGCCAGTCTCCTCGCCGGGGAGCCCTCCCGCTCCCGCATCACCGTCGACCACACCGCCCTCATCCAGGGCCTGCGCGAACGTGCCGAGGCCGACACCGAACGGCCGCTGCTGCGCATCTACTGGTTCGACGGCGCCCCCGACCGCGTTCCACAGCCCGAGCACCGCCGGCTGCGCGTGATGCCCCGGGTCACCGTCCGCCTCGGCGCGCTGACCCGCAGCGACGGACGCTGGGCGCAGAAGGGCGTCGACGCGGCCATGCACGCCGAGCTCACCGAGCTGGCCCGCAACCGCGCCTGCTCCGACATCGTCCTGGTCACCGGCGACGGCGACCTGCTGCCGGGCATGATGGCGGCCAAGGAGCACGGCGTGGCCGTACACCTGTGGGCGGTGCAGGCGGCGGACGGGGACTACAACCAGTCCGAGGACCTGGTCGCCGAGGCCGACGAGCGGCGCGTGCTGGACCGTACCTGGATCACCAAGGCCGTACGGGCCAAGGAGCTCGGCGGGATCTGCGCGCCGCCGCCCGTGCCGCGGCCCGAGATCGCCGCGATCCTCTCCGCGCCGCTGCCGGAGTCCTCGCTCGGCGAGGCCCAGCGGTCCGGCGAGGAGAGTGAGCACGCCCCGGCCGCCGCCGCGTCGGAGAACGGCAGGCAGGAGCGGGTGCCCGCACCCAAGGGCGTGCCCACGCCGAAGGACCTCGCCGCCCTGCGCGCCCCCGGCGTGCAGCCCGCGCCGCAGCCGCCGAACGCGACGCTGCGCTGGTCCTCCGACAAGGGCTGGGTCGACCGGCCGGTCACGGAGGCACCGGATGCCGCCTCGATGCCGACGCTGGCGCAGCTGACCACGGCCGAGCAGCGGTGGGCCGACCGGGAGGAGGACATCACGACCGTCGGCGGCGACCCGTACGAGGTCGGACAGGTGTTCGCGCGGCGGTGGATGGAGCGATTGGGCGACCAGAGCCAGCTGCAGAGGCTCTCCGGCATGTACCCGCGCATCCCGCACCGCATCGACGGCGAGCTGCTGCGGTACGCGGCCCGCTTCGGGCTGCTGGCGCACAAGGACGACCAGATCGACGAGCACGACCGTTACGCCATTCGGGCCGGGTTCTGGCGGGAGATCGACGTCCGCACGGCGGCGGAGCACGCGACCGCGGGCGAGTAGTTCTTTACCCGTGGATGTGCCGCCCTGGACCAACCCGAGAGCGGGCCGGCGGCGGCGACCCCGTACCCTCGTCCTTTGTGAGTACGCGCGCGGCACAGGCACTTCGGCACGGTGGGGATGTCGTGTGCGCGGTGCGCGGGCTGACCAAGACCTATCCGGCGGTACGGGGACGGCGCGAGGCGCCGGGCACCCCGGCCGTGCGGGCCACGGACGACGTCCGCCTCGACATCCGGCGCGGTGAGATCTTCGGGCTGCTCGGGCCGAACGGGGCCGGCAAGTCCACCCTGGTCCGGCAGCTGACCGGGCTGATGCGGCCCGACGCCGGGCGGGTGGAGATCCTCGGGCACGACATCGTGCGGCACCCGGAGCGGGCCGCCCGGATCCTCGCCTACCTCGGCCAGGAGTCCAGCGCGCTCGACGAGCTCACCGTGTCGCTCGCCGCCGAGACGACCGGGCGGCTGCGGGGCCTGGAGGCGCGGCAGGCGCGGGCCGAGAAGGACGCCGTGCTCGAGGAGCTGGGGCTCACGGCCATCGCCGGGCGGCCTCTGAAGAAGCTGTCCGGCGGGCAGCGGCGGCTGGCCTGTTTCGCCGCCGCGCTGGTCGGGGAGCGGCCCCTGCTCGTGCTCGACGAGCCGACCACAGGGATGGACCCGGTGGCCCGGCGGGCCGTCTGGGCGGCCGTGGACCGGCGGCGGGCCGAGCGCGGCACCACCGTGCTGCTCGTCACCCACAACGTCATCGAGGCCGAGACCGTCCTCGACCGGGTCGCCGTCCTCGACCAGGGCAGGGTGATCGCCTGCGACACCCCGGCCGGCCTGAAGGAAAAGGTCGCCGGGGAGGTCCGGGTCGAACTGGTGTGGCGCGAGGCCGCGCCGCTGTCCGTCCCCGAGGTCGCCGCCCTGCGCGAACGGGCCGTCGAGGCCGGACGCCGCTGGACGCTGCGGCTCGCGCCGGAGGAGGCCCGTGCCGTCGTCGCCACCGTGACCGGCGGCAGCGCCTTCGCCGCGCTGGACGACTTCACGCTGGCGACGCCCAGCCTGGAGGACGTGTACCTGGCCCTCGGGGGCGCCGCGCAGCAGGGGTTGGTGAAGGCGTGAGCACGACGACCGCCGCGACCGTATGGTCCCTACGAGGACGGGCGACCGGGACGAGGGCGGCTGCCGTGCGCCCGAGCGAGAAGGGGAGCAGCGCGACGTGAGTGTCGTACCCGCCGATGTCCTGCCCGGTGCCCTGGGCGTGGAGGACGGTGCGCGCGGCGCGGCCGAGCTGGGGCCGCGGGCGCGGATGTGGCCGGCGCTGGTCGCCGTGTACCGGGCGCAGCTGTCCCGCGCGCGGGTCGCGCGGATCCCGCTGCTGTTCGTGGCGACCTTCCAGTCCGTCGGGATCATGATCCTGATGCGGGGGGTCGTGAGCGGCGGCGGCGAGGCCGAGTCGGTGGTGGCCGGTTCGTCGGTGCTCGTGGTGGCCTTCGTCGCGCTGAACCTGCTCGCCCAGTACTTCGGGCAGCTGCGGGCCAGCGGCGGGCTCGACCACTACGCGACGCTGCCGGTGCCGCCGGCCGCCGTGGTGCTCGGGGCGGCGGGCGCGTACGCCTCCTTCACCGTGCCGGGGACCGTGGTGACCGCGGCGTTCGGGTGCGTGCTGTTCGGGCTGCCGATGGGGCACCTGTGGGTGCTGGCCGCGGTGATTCCGCTGGCCGGGGCCGCCCTGTCCGGCCTGGGGGCGGCTCTCGGGCTGCTCGCGCCCCGGCCGGAGCTCGCCACCCTGCTGGGGCAGTTGGGCATGTCCGCCGCGCTGCTGCTGGGCGTGCTGCCGGCCGACCGCATGCCGGAGATCGTGCGCCTCGCGCGGGATCTGCTGCCGTCGACCTACGGCGTCGAGGCCTTCGCCCGGACCTTCGGCGGGCATCCCGACTGGGCCTTCGTGGTCGGTGACCTCGCCGTGTGCGCCGGCGTGGGCGTCGTCTCGCTGGCCGCGGCCACCTGGGCCTACCGTCGGGCGGCCGTCCGGTGACGCGCCGCACAGGTGGGCCTGGCACGATGGCGGGGTGACCGCACCGTTGACTCCGCCTCCGCACGAACCGTCCTCGCAGTCTGCCCAGGACTCACCAGCGCCGCAGCAGGCCTGGCAGGTACCTGCCGGGGGACACGGTGCGCCCCTGGGGCACGACGCCGCCTGGTACGGCGGCACGTACGGACAGGACGGGCCCGGCATGAAGACCGAAGTGCGGGAGGCCGCCGTGGTCACGGTCGCGGTGGCGCTCGGCGGGGTGCTGCTCGGGGTGCTGTGGTGGTGGCTCGCGCCGCACGTGCCGCTGGTCGGGGACGTGGTGAACAAGGCCTGGGTGGTCTATCTCGCCGACAGCGAGGGGGAGCAGGCGATCGGCGTCGACGGGACGTTCACGCTGCTCGCTCTGGCCTTCGGTGTGGTCAGCGCGCTCGTGGTGTTCTTGGCGCGGCGGCGCGGCGGTGTTCCCCTGGTGGTGGCGCTGGGTGTCGGCGGCCTGCTGGGGTCCTGGCTGGCCTGGCGGCTCGGGGTGTGGCTCGGGCCCGCCCAGGACGTGATCGCGCACGCCAAGCAGGTAGGCAAGGGCGTCACCTTCTCGGCGCCGCTGAAGCTGAACGCGAAGGGGGCGCTGCTGGCCTGGTCGCTGGCCGCGCTCCTGGTGCACCTCGGCCTGACCGCCCTGTTCGGCCCCCGCGACCCGGACCAGCCGGACCCGTACGGGGCTCCGCTGCCCTAGGGGGTGTCTGACGATTCCCGCCTGCTCCGCGACGCCCGGCACGCACTCCCCCAGAGGGGGCACCCCCAGCCGCGTTGCCGAACCGCCCACGTGGCTCCTCCCCCACGCTCGAACGACCTCGCGCGGGGCCCCATGACGCCGCGGAGCCCGCCCTGCGGGCGGACGACGGGACGTCGGACACGACCAGGCCTCACGCACGTCCGACGGGGGCCAGGATCGCTTCCGTGAGCCCTGCGAGGTCGTCCGGGGAGAGTTCGACCTCCAGGCCCCTGCGGCCCGCGGAGACGCAGATCGTGGGGTGCGTGGCGGCGGACGCGTCCAGGACCGTGGGGAGCCTCTTGCGCTGGCCGAGCGGGGAGATGCCGCCGCGGACGTAGCCCGTGGTGCGTTCGGCGAGGGCCGGGTCCGCCATCGCCGCCCGTTTGCCGCCCACCGCCGACGCCAGCGCCTTCAGGTCCAGGCTGCCCGCCACCGGCACGACGGCGACGGTCAGGGTGCCGTCCACGTCCGCCACCAGGGTCTTGAAGACACGGTCCGGCGAGACGCCCATGGCCTCGGCGGCCTCCTCGCCGTAGGAGGGGTGGGACGGGTCGTGGTCGTAGGCGTGGAGCGTGAAGGGGACGCCGGCCGAGGTCAGGGCGACCGTCGCCGGTGTGCCGCCCTGCTGCTGGTTCTTCCTGGACTTCTTCGCCATCGCGGCCTTCACCCGTTCGTCAGTTGAGGCTCGTCCGCCCGCGAGTCAGCTCCGACGCGGGCAACGACGGCAGGTTACGGATGATCGCGGTCTCGGTGCGCAGGAGTTTCAGTTCGTCACGCAGCCGGGACGCGGTGTCCGGCGCCTGGAGCAGGCGCTGCTTGGTGGGGGTGTCCAGCATCATCGCGGCCGCCACGAGGTAGGAGACGACCGCCGGTTCGTCGGGCAGGTCGGCCCCGGTCGACAGCGACCGCTCCCGCGCTCCCGCCAGCCGCTTCTGGTACTGGCGGAACGCCCGCAGGACCCCTTCGGCGAGGGTTCCCGGCCCGTCGCCCGGCTCCTCCAGCAGCTCCTCCAGCTCCGCCGTGAGGAAGGGCCCCGACGCGTCGACGGACAGCACCCGTACCCGGTTCGTCCCCGTGGCCAGCACCTCGAAGGTGCCGTCCGCCCGCTCCCGGATCGTCGCCGCGTCGGCGATGCAGCCCACCCCGTGGAAGGACTTCGCCGGGTCGGGGCCGAAGCCCGCGGCGGGGCCACGTTCGGGCACGGCCGTCGGATCGGGCATGCCGGGCGCGCTCGGCGCCACCTCGTGGCCGTCGCGGATCGCCACGACGGCGAAGCGGCGCGGCTCGTCCTCGGGAGTCTTCAGCAGCTCGCGCATCATGGCGCGATAGCGCTCCTCGAAGATGTTCAGCGGCAGCACCAGCCCCGGGAACAGCACCGAGTTCAGGGGGAAGAGCGGGAGGCGGACGGTGGTCACGACGCAGAAGCCTAGTGGTCGCGGAAGGGCGTGCGTTCGACGCGCCCGGTTCGTGGCTGTACGGACGCCTGCTCCGCCGCCCGGACACGGACCTCGGCACGCACGCTCAGGAAGAACGCCAGCGGGTCGTCGGACAGATGGACCCAGGGGAAGGACGTGGCGTACGGGCCGATGAGGCGAAGCTGGTCGAGCGCCTCCTGCCAGCGCTCCAGGCGGACCAGGACGTACGTCAGCTTGTTGCGGATCTCCGAGGGCCACGGGTCCGCCGCGGGGAAGCGGGCCGACAGCGCGATGGCCCGGTCGGCGGCCGCCTCCAGCCGCTCGTGCGGCACCTGGGCGCCGCAGTCGTCGGTGAGGTACGCGAAGGCCGCCCGGGACGGCAGTGCCTGGATCAGCGAGTCGAGGGGGGCGTCCTGCGCGGCCCGGTCGGCGAAGTCGAAGCACTCGAGGTGGGAGTGGCGCCAGGAGGCGGCCAGATAGCGCAGGGCGGCCGCGTGGCAGCCGTAGTGGTGCGGGGCGCGGCGCAGGGCCGCCTCCCACAGCTCGGAGAAGTACTTGTGGCCGGCGTTCGTGCCGTGCGCGTGGTCCAGGGCGAGCCGCCAGGGCACCGGGTCGCGGTCGTCGCCGCGCGCGGCGGCCGTGATCAGGGGGCTCACCTCGCGCAGCAGCTCCGACCGGGCCGGCGAGTCCCAGGCCCGGTCCACCGCGAGCTGTCCGGCGACCAGCAGCGCGTCCGGGTCGCGGGGATCGGCGGCGGACCATGCCGTGAGCCACTCGTCCCGCGAGCGCGCGAACGCGGCCAGCCGCCTCGTGTACCGGTCGCGGTACTCCCACCGGGCCAGCGTGCGCGTGGCGGCGAGCAGCTCGGACGCGGGCCCGTACTCGCCGCGCGCGGCGGCGACCAGCGCGGCGCCGAGGCGGTCGTCGGGCGCGTCGAGCAGCACCTCGTCGTCGGCCGGCAGGCCGGAGGCCTCCCCGGGCGACGCGGGTGCGACGGGGCGCGGCGGCACGGTCCGGGAGGTCCGGGCCGTGCGGCTGAAGGGGTGCAGCAGAGCCATGGTGTCGACCATTGAAAGGCCGCAGGTCAAGCGTGCGCCAGACGGACGGGGCAACTCATGGAAAGTTGTATGCCGAGCGGTCAAGACAGCGTAAAGGTCCGTTGTTCAACAACTGTCCGGGTTGTGTGCGTCCTGTGATGATCAGTTCCGTCGCAGCAGCCGGCTCGCCCCGGCGGCCACCGAGGTCGCCAGGATCCAGCCCAGCAGGATCATCGCCGTCGACAGCCACTGCCAGCCCCCGCGCAGCTGCCACAGGCCGGTCTGACCCAGGTCGATGACGGGAAGCAGCAGGTCGAGGACGTACAGGGCGGGGTTCCACGGAGGGTGCTCCCCGTGCTGCGCCGGCGGATGGCTCGCGTGCGCGAAGGCCAGCGAGCCCGCCGCCCACAGCACCGCCATCCACACCGCGGCCCGCCCCGGCCGGTAGCCGTACGCCACCGTCCAGTCCTGCGCGTACCCCCACAGCTTGGCGGCCGCCGGCAGGCCCTCCCGGCGCCGGCGCTGCTTGGCCAGCAGCACCTCGCGCGCTTCCACGTCCTCGCCGCTCGCCCGCAGCACGGCCGCCAGCCGCTCGTACGGCTCCGGGTTGTACTCGGCGGTCGCCGCGGCCACCCACTCCAGCCGCTCCTGCAGCGGGAACGGCCCCTGCGGTACGAGGTTCTCGTACTGGAAGCCGCCCATGTGCAGGTTGCCCGGCCCCGGCCAGGCGCTCGCCCGGTCGATCAGGTTGACCACCCGCGCCCCCGACAGCACCACCTTCCCGCGCTGCGGCCTCTCGCCGAGGAAACGCAGCTCGGGCGTCTGGACGCGGCGCAGGGACAGCTCCTGGTCGTCGGTGAAGGCGAACCGGGCCCGCTCCAGGTCGACGGCGTCCCCGAACCGCCCGTCGTCCAGCCGTATCCCGCCCTCGCACTCGAAGCGCTGGATCCGTGTCCCGCGCGCGGGCGTCGCCCCGCTCACCATGGCGGCGCCGACACCGGCCGGCGTCAGGTACAGGGTGCGTTCCACGGTCAGCTGCGGGGCGTTCAGCGCGAGCCGGCCGTACCGGTTGGACAGGCGGGCGCCGCGCAGGCTCAGCGAGACGCCGACCTTCGCGCTGCGCAGGCTGAGCTCGCCCTCCGACTCCAGCAGTTCGGCCTGCAGGTCCTGGCCGACCGTCATGCCGTCGGCGGCGATGGAGCGGCCGCTGCGGTCCCGGTGCACGATCGCCTGGTTGAGCAGCAGGTCGGTGCCGATGTGCGCGTCGGTCAGCCGTACACCACCCAGGAACCGGCAGCGCGGCAGATGCAGGTCGCCCTCCGTGTGCACCCGGGCCGCCTCCAGACGCGGCACCGAGCAGTCGATCATGCGCACGGTGGTGAACCGGGCCTCCGGCAGCAGCACCTCCCGCTCGAAACGGCAGCCGCGCAGCTCGACGTAAGGTCCCACGACCCCGCCGGCCAGGTCGAGCGTGCCGCTGATCTGCACGCCGCGCAGCTTCAGCGAGGACACCCGGCCCGCGAGCGCGGGCGGGCCGTCCAGCAGCAGCCAGCACACGATCCGCGCCCGCACGGTCCGCCCGGGCCCCCAGGGATGCCCGCCGTGCGGATCGTCGACGACCGTGTCCCCGCTGCTGAGGTCGTACACACTGCCGTTGCGGAAGGCCTGCCACATCCCGGCCTCGGCGGCGGTCAGATCGTCCGGCAGGTCTCCGGCGCGCAGGCCGGCCCCCTCGGTCACAACTCCTCCAGTCCTGTGTTCGCACAACTGTTCATGCCCGATGCGTAACACCCGAATCACTGGACGTGAAGGCGATCTTCCGGGTTCCAGGGCCGTCGTGTATCAGCCATTGATACGAGCGCACGACGGCCGACCCGGGTCTGAGAGAATTGACCCCGTGCTGCAATATCCCTTCTTGGCCCGAATCGATCTGCGCGGCGACGCCCTCCCGGAGGGGCCCGCCCTGCGTGACCTGCTGCCCCGAGCCGACTTCGACGTCCAGGCCGCCCTCGAGAAGGTGCGTCCGATCTGCGAAGCCGTCCATCATCGGGGTGACGCGGCGCTGATCGACTTCGCGGAGAAGTTCGACGGGGTCAGGCTCGACCAGGTACGGGTGCCCGCCGAGGCCCTGGCGAAGGCCCTCGAGGAGCTCGACCCGGCGGTCCGCGCGGCCCTGGAGGAGTCCATCCGGCGCGCCCGTCTGGTCCACCGCGAGCAGCGCCGTACGAACCACACCACCCAGGTCGTTCCCGGTGGTTCGGTCACCGAGAAGTGGGTGCCGGTCGAGCGCGTCGGGCTGTACGCGCCGGGCGGCCGGTCGGTCTACCCGTCCTCCGTGGTCATGAACGTCGTACCCGCGCAGGAGGCCGGCGTCGGGTCCATCGCGCTCGCCTCGCCCGCGCAGGCGGAGTTCGATGGCCTCCCGCACCCCACGATCCTCGCCGCCTGTGCCCTGCTCGGCGTCGACGAGGTGTACGCGGCCGGCGGCGCCACCGCCGTCGCGATGTTCGCCCACGGCACCGAGTCCTGCCCGCCCGCGAACATGGTCACCGGGCCCGGCAACATCTGGGTCGCCGCCGCCAAGCGCTACTTCACCGGCAAGATCGGCATCGACGCCGAGGCCGGCCCGACCGAGATCGCGGTCCTCGCCGACGACACGGCCGACCCGGTGCACGTCGCCTCCGACCTGATCAGCCAGGCCGAGCACGACCCGCTCGCCGCCGCCGTCCTGGTCACCGACTCCCTCGCGCTCGCGGACGCCGTCGAGAAGGAGCTGGAGCCGCAGGTCGCGGCCACCAAGCACATCGACGACCGGATCGTGCCCGCGCTCAAGGGCCGCCAGTCCGCGATCGTCCTCGTCGACGGCATCGAGGAGGGACTGCGGGTGGTCGACGCGTACGGCGCCGAGCATCTGGAGATCCAGACTGCGGACGCGGCCGCCGTGGCCGACCGGGTGAGGAATGCCGGCGCGATCTTCATCGGCCCCTGGGCGCCGGTCTCGCTCGGTGACTACGCGGCCGGCTCCAACCACGTCCTGCCCACCGGTGGGTGCGCCTGCCACTCCTCGGGCCTGTCCGTCCAGTCCTTCCTGCGCGGCATCCACATCGTCGACTACACGAAGGACGCGCTGGCCGAGGTCGCGCACCACGTGGTCACGCTGGCGGAGGCGGAGGACCTGCCGGCCCACGGCGCGGCGGTCAAGGCAAGGTTCGGGTGGAAGGTGCCGGCGAGCAAGTGAACTTCGGAATCGACGATCTCCCCGTACGGGACGAGCTGCGCGGCAAGTCCCCTTACGGCGCGCCCCAGTTGGACGTCCCCGTACGGCTGAACACCAACGAGAACCCCTACCCGCTGCCCGAGTCGCTGGTCGAGCGGATCGCCGAGCGCGTCCGCGAGGCGGCCCGGGACCTCAACCGCTACCCGGACCGCGACGCCGTCGAACTGCGCACGCGGCTCGCCCGGTACCTGACGGACACCTCCGGCCACGAGGTGGGCCTCGCCAACGTGTGGGCGGCGAACGGCTCCAACGAGGTCATCCAGCAGCTGCTGCAGACCTTCGGCGGACCGGGCCGCACGGCCATCGGCTTCGAGCCCTCGTACTCGATGCACGCGCTCATCGCCCGCGGTACCGGCACGGGCTGGATCTCCGGTCCGCGCAACGGGGACTTCACCATCGACCTCCCGGCGGCCCGGCGGTGGATCGCCGAGCACAAGCCGGACGTCGTCTTCGTCACGACCCCCAACAACCCGACGGGCAACGCCGTCCCGCCCGAGACGGTCCTCGCGCTGTACGAGGCCGCGCAGGCGGCGAAGCCGTCCATGGTCATCGTGGACGAGGCGTACGTCGAGTTCAGCCACGGCGACTCGCTGCTGCCCCTCATCGAGGGCCGCCCGCACCTCGTGGTCTCCCGGACGATGTCCAAGGCGTTCGGCGCGGCGGGGCTCAGGCTCGGGTACCTCGCCGCCCACCCGGCCGTAGTGGACGCGGTGCAGCTGGTACGGCTGCCCTACCACCTCTCGGCCGTCACCCAGGCGACCGCGCTGGCCGCCCTGGAGCACACCGACACCCTGCTGAAGTACGTCGAGCAGCTGAAGGCGGAGCGCGACCGGCTGGTCGCCGAGCTGCGCGCGGCCGGCTACGAGGTCGTCGAATCCGACGCCAACTTCGTGCAGTTCGGGCGGTTCGAGGACTCCCACACCGCCTGGCAGAAGATCCTCGACCGGGGCGTCCTGGTCCGCGACAACGGCATCCCGGGGTGGCTGCGGGTGTCCGCCGGAACCCCCGAAGAGAACGACGCGTTCCTCGACGCGGTACGCGAACTGAAGAAGGAGCTGGACGCATGAACCGCGTGGGACGCGTGGAGCGGGTCACCAAGGAGACCTCGGTGCTCGTCGAGATCGATCTCGACGGCAGCGGAAAGGTCGACGTGTCGACAGGTGTCGGCTTCTACGACCACATGCTCGACCAGCTCGGCCGGCACGGCCTGTTCGACCTCACCGTGAAGACCGAGGGCGACCTGCACATCGACTCGCACCACACCATCGAGGACACCGCCCTCGCCCTCGGCGCCGCCTTCAAGCGGGCGCTCGGCGACAAGGTGGGCATCTACCGCTTCGGCAACTGCACGGTCCCGCTGGACGAGTCCCTCGCCCAGGTCACCGTCGACCTGTCCGGCCGCCCCTACCTCGTGCACACCGAGCCCGAGAACATGGCGCCGATGATCGGCGAGTACGACACCACGATGACCCGGCACATCCTGGAGTCCTTCGTCGCCCAGGCCCAGATCGCGCTGCACGTGCACGTGCCGTACGGTCGAAACGCGCACCACATCGTGGAGTGCCAGTTCAAGGCCCTGGCGCGGGCCCTGCGCTACGCCTCGGAACGCGACCCGCGCGCGGCGGGCATCCTCCCCTCCACGAAGGGCGCGCTGTGACCGGCCTGTCGACCATCCTGATCGTCGTCGGCCTCTTCCTGGTCGGCGGCATCATCTCCTTCGTCAAACAGCAGATGCCGAAGCAGCTGATCGTGCTGCTGTCGATCGGCGCCGCGATGTGCCTGGTCGCGGGCATCATGAGGCTGGGGGTGTGGAGTTGAGCGCTCCGACCAGACGCGTGGTCGTCTTCGACTACGGCTTCGGGAACGTCCGGTCCGCCGAACGCGCCCTCGCGCGCGCCGGGGCCGATGTCGAGATAACGCGTGACTACGACAAGGCCATGAACGCCGACGGCCTGCTGGTGCCGGGCGTCGGCGCCTTCGCCGCCTGCATGCGCGGGCTCAAGGAGGCGCGCGGCGACTGGATCGTCGACCGGCGGCTGTCCGGCGGACGGCCCGTGATGGGCATCTGCGTCGGCATGCAGATCCTGTTCGCGCGGGGCATCGAGCACGGTGTGGAGACCGAGGGCCTCGACGAGTGGCCCGGCTCGGTCGAGCCGCTGCAGGCCGAGATCGTGCCCCACATGGGCTGGAACACCGTCGAGGCACCGGCCGACTCCGAGCTGTTCGCCGGCCTGGACGCGGACGCACGCTTCTACTTCGTGCACTCCTACGCCGTCCACGACTGGTCCCTCGAGGTGCACAACCCGACGATGCGCGCCCCCCGGGTGACCTGGGCGACGCACGGCAAGCCCTTCGTGGCCGCCGTCGAGAACGGCGCCTTGTGGGCCACCCAGTTCCACCCCGAGAAGTCCGGCGACGCCGGAGCGCAGCTGCTCACCAACTGGATCGGAACCCTGTAGAGACATGGCCAAGCTCGAACTCCTCCCCGCCGTCGACGTCCGCGACGGCCAGGCCGTCCGCCTGGTGCACGGCGAGTCCGGCACGGAGACCTCCTACGGCTCCCCGCTGGAGGCCGCCCTCGCCTGGCAGCGGTCGGGCGCCGAGTGGCTGCACCTGGTCGACCTGGACGCCGCGTTCGGCACCGGCGACAACCGCGCGCTGATCGCCGAGGTCGCGCGGGCGATGGACATCAAGGTGGAGCTGTCCGGCGGCATCCGCGACGACGCCTCGCTGGCCGCCGCCCTCGCCACGGGTTGCACGCGCGTGAACCTCGGCACGGCCGCCCTGGAGACCCCCGAGTGGGTCGCCAAGGTCATCGCCGAGCACGGCGACAAGATCGCGGTGGGCCTGGACGTACGGGGCACCACCCTGCGCGGCCGCGGCTGGACCCGGGACGGCGGCGACCTCTACGAGACGCTGGAGCGCCTCGACAAGGAGGGCTGCGCCCGCTATGTCGTCACCGACATCGCCAAGGACGGCACGCTCCAGGGTCCCAACCTGGAGCTGCTGAGGAACGTCTGCGCGGCGACGGACCGCCCGGTCGTGGCCTCCGGTGGCGTGTCGTCGCTCGACGACCTCCGCGCCATCGCCGAACTGGTACCTCTCGGTGTCGAGGGCGCGATCGTCGGGAAGGCGCTGTACGCGAAGGCGTTCACGCTCGAAGAGGCCCTCGAGGCCACGTCTTGAAAAGGGGCACAGTGTCATGACGTCCGATGCCGTACGGCGTGTGCAGAGCGGGACCCCCTGGGAAGAGACCTTCGGTTTCGCACGCGCCGTGGCGGCGGGCGACCGCGTGCTGGTGGCGGGCACGACGTCCTTCAAGGGCGACGTGCTGTACGGCGAGGGCGACCCGTACGAGCAGGCCAAGGTGGCCTTCACCAGCGCCATCGAGGCGATCGGCGAGTTCGGGCTCGGGGTGGAGTCCGTGGTCCGTACGCGGATGTACCTGACCCACGCGCGGGACGTGGACGACGTGGGCCGCGCGCACAAGGAGCTCTTCGACGCGGTGCGGCCGGTCGCGACCCTGCTGGTCGTGGAGGGCTTCGTCGACCCGCGCATCCTGGTCGAAGTGGAACTAGAGGCATGCAGAGGAGCCGTGGATTCATGACCCTGGCGGTCCGAGTCATCCCCTGCCTGGACGTGGACAACGGCCGGGTCGTCAAGGGCGTGAACTTCCAGAACCTGCGCGACGCGGGGGACCCCGTCGAGATGGCCAAGGTGTACGACGCCGAGGGCGCCGACGAGCTGACCTTCCTGGACATCACCGCGTCGTCCGGCAACCGCGAGACGACGTACGACGTGGTGCGCCGCACGGCCGAGCAGGTGTTCATCCCGCTGACGGTCGGCGGCGGCGTCCGCACGGCCGAGGACGTCGACAGACTGCTGCGGGCGGGCGCCGACAAGGTCGGGGTCAACACGGCCGCCATCGCCCGTCCGGAGCTGATCCGCGAGATCGCCGAGCGGTTCGGCCGCCAGGTCCTGGTCCTGTCGGTGGACGCCCGCCGTACCCCTGAGGGCACCTTCGAGGTCACCACCCACGGCGGCCGGCGCGGCACCGGCATCGACGCGGTCGAGTGGGCGCACCGGGCCGCGGAGCTGGGGGCCGGGGAGATCCTGCTGAACTCCATGGACGCGGACGGCACGAAGGACGGCTACGACCTGGAGATGATCTCCGCGGTCCGCAAGCACGTCACCGTGCCGGTCATCGCCTCGGGCGGCGCGGGCCGGCTCGCCCACTTCCCGCCGGCCATCGCGGCGGGCGCGGACGCGGTCCTGGCGGCGTCGGTGTTCCACTTCGGCGATCTGCGGATCGGCGAAGTGAAACAGACGCTCAGGGAAGCCGGCCACCCCGTCCGCTGACGCCCGCCGGCCGGCCGCCGCTCAGATGCCGAGCTGCTTGGCCTCGTGCAGCTTGGCGACGGCCTCCTTGTCGCCGTCCAGTTCCACCTGGGCGGCGCTCTGCCGGCCGTAGGAGAACAGCAGCAGCTCGGACGGTTCACCGGTCACCGTGACGACGGGTGTGCCGCGGTGCGCGACCGCCGTCTGGCCGTCGGGGCGGCGCAGCACCAGGCCGGTGGGCACGCCGCGGCCCATCAGCCGGGCCGAGCGCTCCAGGCGGGACCACAGGGCGTCCTGGAAGACGTGGTCCAGCTCGCGCGGCGTCCAGTCCGGCCGGGCCCGGCGGACGTCCTCCGTGTGGACGTAGAACTCGACCGTGTTCGACAGCTCGTCCACCTGCTTGAGCTGGAACGGTGAGAAGCGCGGCGGGCCGGTGCGGATGAGCTGGATCAGCTCCTCGTACGGCTTCGCGGTGAACTCCGCCATCACCCGGTCCAGGCGCGGCGCGAGTTGCTTGATCAGGAGGCCGCCGGCGGCGTCGGGACGGCGCTCGCGCACCACCACGTGCGCGGCGAGGTCACGGGTGAGCCAGCCCTCGCAGAGGGTCGGGGCCTCCGGGCCCTCGGCCTCCAACAGGTCGGCCAGGAGAAGTCGTTCACGCTTGGCGAAAGTCGACATGCCAGCCAGCCTACGGCCACCCGTGCGGTCCGCCCACCCGTCTCCCGACCACCACCCCTCACCGAGGCGCTGTCGCGCCGCTTTTTCCAATCAGTGGACACCGCGCCGTCACTGTCAGTGGCGCGCGGCACAATGGCACCCATGACCAGCTCGCCCCAGCCCAGCAGCCTCGACCCGGAGATCGCCGCGCGCCTCAAGCGCAGCGCCGACGGACTCCTGCCCGCCATCGCCCAGCAGTACGACACCGGTGAGGTGCTGATGCTCGGCTGGATGGACGACGAGGCGCTGCACCGCACGCTGACCACCGGCCGCTGCACCTACTGGTCGCGCAGCCGCCAGGAGTACTGGGTCAAGGGCGACACCTCCGGCCACTTCCAGTGGGTCAGGTCCGTCGCACTGGACTGCGACGCCGACACCGTACTGGTCAAGGTCGACCAGGTCGGCGCCGCCTGCCACACCGGCGCGCGCACCTGCTTCGACGCGGACGTGCTGCTCAAGGACGGCGCCGGTTCCGGCACCCCCGGCTCGGATCAGTAAGGTCAGCCGTCATGGACCTCGAGACCTTCCGCAAGCTCGCCACCGACCGGCGCGTCATCCCGGTCACGCGCAAGCTCCTCGCCGACGGCGACACCCCGGTCGCGCTCTACCGCAAGCTCGCCGCCGAGCGCCCCGGCACCTTCCTGCTGGAGTCCGCCGAGAACGGCCGCACAGCTTTTCGATGGTCTCGATACTCCTTCGTCGGCGTCCGCAGCGCGGCGACCCTCACCTCCCGCGACGGCCAGGCGCACTGGCTCGGCACCCCGCCCGTGGGCGTCCCCGTGGACGGCGATCCGCTCGCCGCCCTGCGCGCCACCATCGAGGCCCTGCACACCCCGCACCAGGAGGGCCTGCCGCCCTTCACCGGCGGCATGGTCGGCTACCTCGGCTACGACATCGTGCGCCGCCTGGAGAAGATCGGCCCGGGCGAGCGGGACGACCTGCGGCTGCCCGAGCTGACCATGCTGCTCACCAGCGACCTCGCCGTCATGGACCACTGGGAGGGCTCGGTCCTGCTGATCGCCAACGCGATCAACCACAACGACCTGGACACCGGCGTCGACGACGCGTACGCGGACGCGGTGGCCCGCCTCGACGCCATGGAGGCCGACCTCAGCCGTGCGGTGGCCCAGCCGCCCGCGGTCCTGCCGCCCTCGGAACTCCCCGAGTACACCGCCCTGTGGGGCGGCCCCGACTTCCAGGCCGCCGTCGAGGACGTCAAGGAGCGCATCCGGGCCGGGGAGGCCTTCCAGGTCGTCCCCTCCCAGCGCTTCGAAACGCCGTGCACGGCGAGCGCGTTGGACGTCTACCGGGTCCTGCGGGCCACCAACCCCTCCCCGTACATGTACCTGTTCCGCTTCGACGGCTTCGACGTCGTCGGCTCGTCCCCCGAGGCGCTGGTCAAGGTCGAGGACGGGCGGGCCATGGTCCACCCGATCGCCGGAACCCGGCACCGCGGGGCGAGTCCGCAGGAGGACCAGGCCCTCGCCGAGGAACTGCTCGCGGACCCCAAGGAGCGCGCCGAGCACCTGATGCTCGTCGACCTCGGGCGCAACGACCTCGGACGGGTCTGCGAGCCCGGCTCCGTCGAGGTCGTCGACTTCATGTCCGTCGAGCGGTACTCGCACGTCATGCACATCGTCTCGACGGTCACCGGCAAGGTCGCCGAGGGCCGCACCGCCTTCGACGTCCTCACCGCCTGCTTCCCGGCCGGCACCCTGTCCGGCGCGCCCAAGCCGCGCGCCATGCAGATCATCGACGAACTCGAGCCGTCCCGGCGCGGGTTGTACGGCGGCTGCGTCGGCTACCTCGACTTCGCGGGCGACTCCGACACCGCCATCGCCATCCGCACCGCCCTGCTGCGCGGCGGCACCGCGTACGTCCAGGCGGGCGCCGGCATCGTCGCCGACTCCGACCCGGTCGCCGAGGACCAGGAGTGCCGCAACAAGGCGGCGGCGGTCCTGCGGGCGGTCCACACGGCCAACCGGCTCGGCCGGTAGGACGGCTCTGACGTGAACCCCGGGTGACGGTTCACCCGGGGTCCGGGCGATAGTGGAGTACGTGACTGCCGTACCTCACCCCCGTTCCGAAGCCGCAGGACCCGCCCGGGCCGGCCGCCTCTCCCTCGCCGTCGCCCTGCTGGCCGGCGCGCTCGGCGCGGCCGTCGCGCTGCTGTCGACCCGGCAGCGCTGGTCGCAGGGCACCACGACGGTGGCCGGCGGCGCCTTCTCCCTGACCGCCAAGGGCAGCGACGTGACGGGCGTGCCCGCCGCGCTGGCCATAGTGGGACTCGCCGCGCTGGTCGCCGTCTTCGCCGTCCGCCGGGCCGGGCGCCTGCTGGTCGCGGCGCTGCTCGCGCTCTCCGGCGTCGGCACGATCGCCGCGGCACTGCTGGGCGCGTCCGACAGTTCGGCGCTCGACGACAAGGCCGCGCAGGCGGCCGGCGACACCTCGGCCACGGTCCACGCCCTCAGCCACACGGCCTGGCCGTACGTGGCCGCGGTGGGCGGCGCGCTGATCCTGCTGGCCGGGCTGCTCGCGCTGCGCTACGGGCGGCACTGGCCGGCGATGTCCGGCCGTTACGAGCGCGACGGGGCGCCGAAGCCGCGCCGCAGGGCCGCCACCGTCGACCCCGACCGCCCCGAGGACCTGTGGAAGGCCCTCGACCGCGGGGAGGACCCGACGAGCGCGTAACCGACGGCGCCGACGCGCGAAGGGCCACCCCCGAGCAGCGCACGGCCGCACGTGCGGGACAATGTCGGGTGAGCGTCCGGCTCAGACACGTAATCAGCAACGAGGAGCAAGTCATGGCGGGCAGCAGCCACGGTCACACCCCGGCCGCCTGGACCGGTGTCATCATCGCCTTCATCGGTTTCTGCGTCTCGGGCGCCTTCATGGTGATGGCCCAGCCCGTGGGCTTCTGGGCCGGCATGGCGATCGTGGTCATCGGCGGCATCGTCGGCTGGGTCATGAGCGCGATGGGCATGGGACAGCCCAAGGACGCGCACGACAGCTTCCAGTCGGAGCTGGCCAAGAGCCAGGCCGCGCACGCCAAGAGCTGAGGGGCGCCCGCAGCCTCCGCACGCGCGCGTGGCGGCCGTCCGGGGGGAGAATGCGTGACGTGAACACCGAGAGCCAGCCCGTCACGCAGCCCCGCGCCGAACCCACGGCGGCGGCGCGGCTCGCCGTCCCCGCCGGCATCATGGCGGCCGTGGTCGGTGCCTTCGCCTACGTGGGCACGGTGGACCCCGGCCGGCCCGGCCACTACCCCGTCTGCCCCCTGTACCGCTTCACGGGCCTGTACTGCCCCGGCTGCGGCGGCCTGCGCAGCGCGCACGCCTTCATCCACGGCGACTTCCTCCGGGCACTCCACGACAACGCCCCGGCCACCGTCGGCTACCCGCTCTTCGCCGTGCTGTGGACCGTATGGGTGGTGCGCGCGGCGCGCGGACGGCCGCTCAGCCTGACGCTCGGGTCGACGCAGCTGTGGGCGCTGGGGGCGTTGCTGCTGGTCTTCACGGTTGTCCGGAACCTGCCGTTCGGTGGCTGGCTACACCCTTGATCAACCGGTGAACGTCCAGGTACTGGGACCGGCGTCAACCGGATGCGAGGGCTACGCCCTCCTGCGGATACCATCGCAGTGACCACCGGTTTTCTCCCGACGGTCAAAAAGCTTCAACAGTCCACCGTCTCTGGAAGGGGGCCGCTCGCGTGAGTGTGCTCGACGAGATCATCGACGGAGTCCGTGCCGACCTCGCGGAGCGGCAGGCGCGCGTCAGCCTCGACGAGCTCAAGGAGCGCGCGGCGAAGGCACCCGCGGCCAAGGACGGGCTCGCCGCGCTCAAGGGCGACGGCGTCAAGGTCATCTGCGAGGTCAAGCGCTCCAGCCCGTCCAAGGGCGCGCTGGCCGCGATCGCCGACCCGGCCGGACTCGCCGCGGACTACGAGGCGGGCGGCGCGGCCGTCATCTCCGTCCTCACCGAGCAGCGCCGCTTCGGCGGCTCGCTGGCCGACCTGGAGGCCGTCCGCGCCCGCGTGGACATCCCCGTCCTGCGCAAGGACTTCATCGTCACGTCGTACCAGCTCTGGGAGGCCCGCGCGTACGGCGCCGACCTCGCCCTGCTGATCGTGGCCGCCCTGGAGCAGCCCGCCCTGGAGTCCCTCATCGAGCGCGCCGTCTCCATCGGTCTCACCCCGCTCGTCGAGGTGCACGACGAGGACGAGGTCGAGCGGGCCGTGGACGCCGGCGCCAAGGTCATCGGCGTCAACGCGCGCAACCTCAAGACCCTCGAGGTCGACCGCTCCACCTTCGAGCGCGTCGCCCCGGAGATCCCCGACCACCTCGTCAAGATCGCCGAGTCCGGCGTCCGCGGCCCCCACGACCTCATCGCCTACGCCAACGCCGGCGCCGACGCGGTCCTGGTCGGCGAGTCCCTGGTGACGGGGAAGGACCCGAAGACGGCCGTCTCCGACCTGGTGGCGGCAGGGGAGCACCCCGCTCTTCGGCACGGACGCAGTTGATCTTTCGGTAGGCTGACCCCGATGACTCTCACCGCGACGACCCTGGACCGGCACGCCCGCCTCGCCCGCGGCTGCCGCCCCCGGGGCTGCCGCGCCCCCGCCCGCCGGGTCCACGGCCGCCGCGTGCGCTACGTCATCGGAGACGAACCCGGCCAGGTGAACGGCCGTCGATGGCAGCGCCCCTCCAGGGGCGCGGGGCTGTATTTGATCTGCGGCTGCCGCCGCGTGGGCGCGACAAGCCCCCACGGGCTCGCAGCCGTCTGACGACCCCCCGCCCCACGGCGCTTAGTGTCATAAACACGCACTCACCGTGAGGTTCAGCCATGCCCAGCGACTTCTTCATCCCCGACCCGGAGGGTCAAGTACCGAGCCCCGAAGGCTACTTCGGCACCTTCGGCGGCAAGTTCATCCCGGAGGCCCTAGTAGCCGCCGTCGACGAGGTGGCCGTCGAGTACGACAAGGCCAAGCACGACCCGGAGTTCGCCCGCGAACTCGACGACCTCCTGGTCAACTACACAGGGCGCCCCTCGGCGCTCACCGAAGTTCCCCGTTTCGCCGCGGAAGCGGGTGGCGCCCGCGTCTTCCTGAAGCGCGAGGACCTCAACCACACCGGATCCCACAAGATCAACAACGTCCTTGGTCAGGCCCTGCTCACCCGGCGCATGGGCAAGACCAGGGTCATCGCGGAGACCGGCGCCGGTCAGCACGGCGTGGCGACCGCCACCGCCTGCGCCCTCTTCGGTCTCGAGTGCACCATCTACATGGGCGAGATCGACACCGAGCGCCAGGCCCTCAACGTGGCCCGCATGCGCATGCTCGGCGCCGAGGTCATCGCCGTGAAGTCCGGCAGCCGCACGCTCAAGGACGCCATCAACGAGGCCTTCCGGGACTGGGTCGCCAACGTCGACCACACCCACTACCTGTTCGGTACGGTCGCAGGTCCCCACCCCTTCCCCGCGATGGTGCGCGACTTCCACCGCGTCATCGGCGTGGAGACCAGGCGCCAGCTCCTGGAGCGGGCCGGACGCCTCCCGGACGCCGCGATCGCCTGCGTCGGCGGCGGATCCAACGCCATCGGCCTCTTCCACGCCTTCATCCCGGACACCGGCGTCCGCCTGATCGGCTGCGAGCCGGCCGGCCACGGCGTCGAGACCGGCGAGCACGCGGCCACCCTCACCGCAGGCGAGCCCGGCATCCTGCACGGCTCCCGGTCCTACGTCCTGCAGGACGAGGAGGGCCAGATCACCGAGCCGTACTCGATCTCGGCCGGCCTGGACTACCCGGGCATCGGCCCCGAGCACTCGTACCTCAAGGACAGCGGCCGGGGCGAGTACCGCGCGGTCACCGACGACGCGGCGATGCAGGCGCTGCGCCTGCTCTCGCGCACCGAGGGCATCATCCCGGCGATCGAAAGCGCCCACGCCCTCGCGGGTGCGCTGGAGGTCGGCAGGGAGCTGGGCCCGGACGGCCTGATCGTCGTCAACCTCTCCGGCCGCGGCGACAAGGACATGGACACCGCCGCCCGCTACTTCGGCCTGTACGACACCGACGCCGAGGTCGCCGCCAACGCCGCCGACACCGCCGAGATCGAGGGGGACGCCAAGTGAGCGGGAACATTGAGCTGCTGTCGGACACCCTCGCCGCGGCCAAGGCCGAGGGCCGTTCCGCGCTCATCGCCTACCTCCCGGCCGGGTTCCCGACCGTGGACGGCGGCATCGAGGCGATCAAGGCCGTCCTCGAGGGCGGCGCCGACATCGTCGAGGTCGGTCTGCCGCACAGCGACCCCGTCCTCGACGGTCCCGTCATCCAGACCGCCGACGACATCGCCCTGCGCGGCGGCGTCAAGATCGCGCACGTCATGCGGACGGTCAAGGAGGCCCACGAGGCCACCGGCAAGCCGATCCTCGTCATGACGTACTGGAACCCCATCGACCGCTACGGCGTCGAGCGCTTCACCGCCGAGCTGGCGGAGGCCGGGGGCGCCGGGTGCATCCTGCCCGACCTGCCCGTGCAGGAGTCGGCGCCGTGGAGGGAGCATGCGGACAAGCACGGGCTCGCCACGGTCTTCGTGGTCGCGCCCAGCAGCAAGGACGCGCGGCTCGCCGAGATCACCGCGGCGGGCAGCGGGTTCGTGTACGCGGCCTCGCTCATGGGCGTCACCGGCACCCGCGAGTCGGTGGGCGCCCAGGCCCACGACCTGGTCGAGCGGACCCGGGCGACCGGCACCGACCTGCCCGTCTGCGTCGGCCTCGGCGTCTCCAACGCCGAACAGGCCGCCGAGGTGGCCGGCTTCGCCGACGGCGTGATCGTCGGCTCGGCCTTCGTGAAGCGGATGCTGGACGCGCCGGACGACGCGGCCGGAGTCGAGGCGGTTCGCGAACTCGCCGGGGAACTGGCGAAGGGCGTGCGCCGACAGGCGTAGCCCTCTGCACAACACGACACACTCGGCACAACAGAACACAGAGGACCATTCGGTCACTCGAACGGGTGGACCTGGGACCGGGGAGGCGCGCTGCGCCTCCCCGGTTCGTTCTGGGGGTGTGAGCGAGAAGAACAGCGAGGGAAAGCGCACCGCCCGCGAGCGGCTGGCGGTCGAGCGCGAGAAGCAGAGGACCGCGGAGAGGCGACGCCGCGCGCTGATCGTCGGCGCGAGCGTCGTCGGTGTGCTGGGACTGGCCGCGGTGATCGGCGTGGTCGCCGCGAACGCGGGCAAGAGCAAGAGCACCAAGAGCTCGGGTCCGGTCGTGGCGCCGTCCGGGGCGCAGGGCAAGGACAGTCTCGCCATCCCGGTCGGCAAGGACGGCGCCCGGTCGACGCTCACGGTCTGGGAGGACTTCCGCTGCCCGGCCTGCCAGGCCTTCGAGACCACCTACCGCTCGACGATCCACGAACTCACCGACTCCGGCCGGCTCAGAGTCGAGTACCACCTGGTCAGGCTGATCGACGGCAACCTCGGCGGCACCGGCTCCCTGCGCGCGGGCAACGCCGCGGCCTGCGCCCAGGACGCCGGAAGGTTCCGCGACTTCCACGACGTGCTGTACGAGAACCAGCCGGAGGAGACCAACGACGCCTTCTCGGACAACGGCAGACTGATCACGCTCGCGGGCAAGGTCGGCGGCCTCGACACGGCGACCTTCCGCACCTGCGTCGACGGCGGGACGCACGACGCCTGGGTGAACAAGTCGAACACCGCCTTCAAGACCGCCGGCCTCACCGGCACACCGACCGTGCTCCTCAACGGCAAGAACATCTACCAGGACCAGACGATGACCCCGGCCAAGCTCAAGCAACTGGTCCAGCAGGCCGACAAGCGGTGACCGCGGGCGGGGACCTTTCACACCTGCCCGTTATGGACCCGTAGCCAGGCTGCCTGCCGTGCGCCCGGTCCGGCACGGTAGCGTCGACCCTGCCATGGAAGAACTTGCCTACATTCCGAGTCCGTCGCGCGGGGTGCTGTATCTCGGCCCCATTCCGCTGCGCGGCTACGCGTTCTGCATCATCATCGGTGTCTTCGTCGCGGTCTGGCTCGGCAACAAGCGCTGGATCGCCCGCGGCGGGCGGGCCGGCACGGTGGCCGACATCGCTGTCTGGGCCGTGCCGTTCGGCCTCGTCGGCGGCCGGCTGTACCACGTGATCACGGACTACGAGCTGTACTTCAGCTCGGGCCGTGACTGGGTCGACGCCTTCAAGGTCTGGCAGGGCGGACTCGGTATCTGGGGAGCGATCGCGCTCGGCGCGGTCGGCGCGTGGATCGGCTGTCGGCGCCGGGGCATCCCGCTGCCCGCCTACGCCGACGCCATCGCGCCCGGCATCGCCTTCGCGCAGGCGATCGGACGCTGGGGCAACTGGTTCAACCAGGAGCTGTACGGCAAGGAGACCAAGGTCCCCTGGGCGCTGCACATCACCTCCTCCGCGGACGGCCGGGTGCCGGGCTACTACCACCCGACGTTCCTGTACGAGTCCCTGTGGTGCATCGGCGTCGCGTTCCTGGTCATCTGGGCCGACCGGCGCTTCCAGCTCGGGCACGGGCGGGCGTTCGCGCTGTATGTCGCCGCGTACTGCGTGGGCCGGGCGTGGATCGAGTACATGCGGGTCGACGACGCCCACCACATCCTCGGGCTGCGGCTGAACGACTGGACCGCCGGGATCGTGTTCCTGCTGGCGGTGGCCTACATCGTGGTGTCGTCGCGGAAGCAGCCGGGCCGTGAGGCCGTGGTCGAGCCGGGGGCGGCCGACGAGGTGCCCGCCGGCGAGGCCGGCGCCGACGGTGAGGACGACGCCGTGGCGAAGGAAGCGGACGCCGTGGAAGGCGACCCGAAGGACGACGCCAAGCCCGAGACCAAGGCCGATACCAAGGCCGAGACCGAGCCCGAACCCGAGACCGAGGGCGAGGCAGAGTCGGCCAAGAGCTGACGGTCAGTGACGGTGCGCGAGTGACAGCGTGCGGTGGGCCGTCGCCACCACCGCCGCGTCGACGAAGGTGCCGTCCGGCAGCGCCTGGGCGCCCTGTTGCCTCGTCGCCGCCTTCACGATGGTCTCCGCCTCCTCGATCTCCTGGGCCGTGGGCAGGTAGGCCCGCTCGATGATGCGGAGTTGACGGGGGTGGATGGCGGCGCGGCCCAGGAAGCCGAGGGCGCGGCCGTGCGTGCAGGAGGCGGCGAGACCCTCCAGGTCGCGGATGTCCGGGTGGATGGACTGGGACGGCGGGGGCAGACCCGCCGCCCTCGCGGCCACCACGACGCGGGAGCGGGACCAGTCGAGGCCCGCGTCCCCCCGTACGCCCAGGTCGGCGCGAAGGTCCGCCTCGCCGAGGGAGATGCCGCGCAGCGACGGATGCGCCGCCGCGATGGCGTAGGCGTGCTCCACGGCGAGGGCTGTCTCCAGGAGGGCGCAGAGGGCGAGAGGACCGCCGGACGCGCGGGCCGTCCGTAGCGCCACGCGGATGATCTGGGACGGCGACGTCACCTTGGGCAGGCGCAGGCCGGAAAGGCCCGGAAGCGCGGCCAGGGCGTCGAGGTCCCTCGGTCCCAGCGGGCCGTCCACGGCGTTCACCCGGACGTGGACCGGTACGGACTGGGGCTCGGCGAGCAGGTCGGCCGTGGCTTCGCGGGCGTAGGTCTTGCGGTCCGGGGCGACCGCGTCCTCCAGGTCGATCACGACGACGTCGGCGCCGGCGGCCAGCGCCCTGGCGACGACGTGGGGACGGTCGCCGGGGGCGTACAGCCAGGTGAGCGGGGGTGCCGTCATACCGCGCCCTCCTCGCGCAGAGCCGTCAGCTCCTTCGGGCTCAGCCCCAGCTCGATCAGGACCTCCTCCGTGTCCGCGCCGTGCGGACGGCCGGTCCAGCGGATCGCGCCCGGGGTCGAGGAGAGACGGAAGAGGACGTTCTGCATGCGCAGCGGGCCGAGCTCGGGGTCGTCGAGCGTCGTGATCGTGCCGAGGGCCTGGTACTGCGGGTCCGCCAGCACGTCCCGCACGTCCTGCACCGGGGCGACGGCCGCTTCCGCCTTCTCGAAGGCCGCGAGGACCTCGGTGCGGCTGCGGGCGGAGATCCAGTCGCCGACCGCCGCGTCCAGCACGTCGGCGTGCGCGGCGCGGTCGGCACCCGTGGCGAACCAGGGCTCGTCGATGAGCTCGGGGCGGCCCACCAGGTGCATCACGCGCTCCGCGACGGACTGTGCCGAGGTGGAGACGGCCACCCAGTCGCCGTCGGCGGTGCGGTACGTGTTGCGCGGGGCGTTGTTGGCCGAGCGGTTTCCGGTGCGCGCCTGGACGTATCCCAACTGGTCGTACCAGGTCGGCTGGGGGCCGAGGACGGTCAGGATCGGTTCGATGATCGCCATGTCGACGACCTGGCCCGCGCCGGTGCGCTCGCGGGCGGTCAGCGCGGTCATCACGGCGTACGCCGTCGTGAGGCCCGCGATCGAGTCGGCGAGGCCGAAGGGCGGCAGCGTCGGAGGGGCGTCCGGCTCGCCGGTGATGGCCGCGAAGCCGCTCATCGCCTCGGCGAGGGTGCCGAAGCCGGGGCGGTGGGCGTAGGGACCGAACTGGCCGAAGGCGGTGACGCGGGTGAGGATCAGCCGGGGGTTGGCGGCGGAGAGCTCCGGCCAGCCGAGGTCCCACTTCTCCAGGGTGCCCGGGCGGAAGTTCTCGATCAGTACGTCCGCGGTGGCGGCCAGCCGCAGCAGGACGGCGCGGCCGGCGGGCCGGGACAGGTCGAGGGTGATCGTGCGCTTGTTGCGGCCGAGGACCTTCCACCACAGGCCGATCCCGTCCCGGGAGGGGCCGTGGCCGCGGGACGGGTCGGGTTTCGTCGGGTGCTCGACCTTGACCACCTCCGCGCCGAAGTCACCGAGCATCGTGGCCGCGAGGGGCCCGGCGAAGAGGGTGGCGAGGTCGAGGACGCGCAGGTCGGCGAGCGGGGCGTGGGCGGGGGGCGTGGTCATGAGGTGTACCGCGCGTCGATCTCGGAGCGGTACGGCATCGACGCGGAGGCGCCCGGCCGCTGGACCGACAGCGCGGCCGCGGCGGCCGCCCAGGTCAGGGCCTCGCGGATGGGCCGCTCCTCGCCCAGGGCCACCGCGAGGGCGCCGACGAACGTGTCGCCCGCGCCCGTGGAGTCCACGGCGGTGACCTGCGGGGCCCCCACGGCGAGCGGCTCGGCGTCCCGGGCCAGATACAGGCTGCCCGCCGCGCCGAGCGTGACGACCACGGCCGGGACGCCTTCCAGCAGGGCGGTGGCCGCGTCGATGGTGTCCGGCTCGTCGGTGAGGGTGATGGCCTCGTACTCGTTGGCCACCAACAGGTCGGTGGCGGCGAGAAGTTCGGGGGGCAGGGGCTGGGCGGGGGACGGGGTGAGGATCGTACGGACGCCGTGGGCGCGGGCGGCCCGCGCTCCCGCTACGACCGCCGGCATCGGGATCTCGAGCTGCAGCAGCAGGATGTCGGCGGAGGCGATGAGGCCCTCGTCGCCGGGGGCGAGGTGGTCGACGGTGCCGTTGGCGCCGGGGATCACGACGATCGCGTTGCCGCCCGCGTCGTCCACGACGATGTGGGCCGTGCCCGACGGGCCCTCCATGGTGCGCAGCAGGTCGGTGTCCACGCCGGAGTGTTCGAGCGTGGAGCGCAGGTGGGCGCCGTAGGTGTCGTTGCCGACGGCGCCGATCATCGACACGGTGGCGCCGGCGCGGGCCGCGGCGATCGCCTGGTTGGCGCCCTTGCCGCCGGGGATCGTCCGGAACTCCCGTCCCGTCACGGTCTCTCCGCGCTGCGGGGCCTTCTCGACATAGGTGACGAGGTCCATGTTCGTGCTGCCCAGTACGACGATGTGGGTCATGGGCGGGACGCCTCCCGGTGGGTCAGGTGGGCCAGGGTGTCGAAGCCGGTGCCGTTGAAGTCACCGACGGAGGTGGCCAGTCGGTTCTTGAGCGGGGTGGTCCAGCGGTCCGGGAGGGCGGTGGGCGTGCCGGCGAGGAGGGCGGCGATGCCCCCTGCCGCGGCGCCGTTGGAGTCGGTGTCCCAACCGCCGCCCACCACACGGGAGATGGAGCCCGTGAAGTCGCCGTCCGCGTGAGTGAGGGCGGCGGCGACAAGGGCCGTGTTCGGGATGGCGTGGACCCAGTGGTGGGTGTCGGCGTAGGTGGCGTGGAGTTCGTCGACGACCGTCTCGAAGTCGGGCTGCTCTTCGGCCAGTTGCACGGCGTGGCGGACCGCTCGGGACAGGCGGGAGCCGGGCGGGATCACCCTGAGGCCGGTGCGCAGGCAGGTGTGGACGTCGTGGGCCCCTATGGCGGCCCGGGCGATGACGGCCGCGGTGAACATCGCCGCGTAGACGCCGTTCGCGGTGTGGGTGAGGGTGGCGTCGCGGTGGGCCTGTTCGGCCGCGGCGGCCGGGTCCCCCGGATTGGTCCAGCCGTGGACGTCCGCGCGGATCAGGGCGCCGATCCATTCGCGGAACGGGTTGCGGTGGCGGGCCGTGTGCGGGGGTTCGACGCCGGTGAGGAGGTTGCGGTAGGCGACGCGTTCGGCGGTGAAGGTGCGGCCCGCCGGGAGCTCGTCCAGCCAGAGGGCCGCCACGTCGGCGGTCGTGAAGCGGCGGCCGTGGCGCTGGAGCAGGAGGAGGTTGAGCAAGGGGTAGTCGAGGTCGTCGTCCTCGGGCATGCCGTCGATGTTCTCGGCGAGGGAGGTGGCGGCCGACCGCCGGTTCCAGGGGTGTTCCGAGGTGAGGTCCGCCGGGACTCCGCGGGCGGTGAAGTAGTGGTCCAGGGGCCAGTTGCCGGCGGCCTCGGCCAGTCGGCGGATGGCCTGACGGGGAAGCTTCTCGACCGGCTTGCCCAGGAGACACCCCGCGGCCCGGCCCAGCCAGGCGGCTTCCAGACGCTCCGGGTCGGGTGCCACCGTGGAGGCGGGCGCGCTCGGCCAGTCGGCGCACAGCGCCTTGATCGCGGCGAGGTCGGTCGGCTCCGCGTCCGCCAACCTGCTGGGAAGCTGCGCCAGTTCGTCCAGCAGGTCCTCGGCCAGTTGCCGCAGGTAGTGAGACGCCCGTTCCGGTGACGCCCCCGCCCGCGCCGGGGCGTCCGTGCCACCCGCCGCCCTCCACCGCGCCGCGATCACCGACGCCTCGCGACCGTCCAGCGCCGCCTGCCGGAGTTCGTGACCGATCAGGTCCTCCGGCTGGACCCACGTCAGTCGGAGCATCCGTCGCCTCCGAGCCGTGCGAACGCCGCCTCGTGGGCCCTGCGTCGGCGCACGTCCCGCTCGAAGACCTCGCGGGCCACCTCGGTGAGCGTGCGGGCCGGTTCCCACAGGTCCAGACGGCTGGCCTCCGACACCGCCTTCGACCACTCGTCCGGGACGGGGGAGCCGAGGGCGCCGGCCAGGGCGCCCGCCATCGTGGCGGTCGAGTCGCAGTCCCGGCCGTAGTTCACCGAGCCCAGTACCGCCTCCCGGTAGTCGCCGCCTGAGACGAGCAACATGCCCAGGGCGACGGGGAGCTCCTCGATGGCGTGGACACGGGAGGGGCGGCGGGCGCCGAGGGACGGGGCGCGGTAGTCCGGGCCCACCGTGTCGTACGGGGCCACCGCCTCACGGAGCGGGACCAGGGCCGACTCGAAGTCCGTGTACTGGCACGCCACTTCACAGACCCGCTCGATCGCCGTGCGGGTGCCGTCCTTGGCCAGGGCGAGGGCGGCCGAGACGACCGAGTCCGGGTCGGCGCCGGGCACGCACGCCGCGGAAACCGCCGCCGCGAAGACCGCCGCCGCCTCCCTGCCGTACGACGACTGGTGGGCGCCGGCGATGTCGAGGGCCTCGGCGTAGGCGGCCCGTGGGCCGGCCGCGTTGACCAGGCCGACCGGTGCCATGTACATCGCCGCGCCGCAGTTGACGATGTTGCCGACGCCCGCCTCGCGGGGGTCGGCGTGGGCGTAGTGGAGCCGGGTCACCAGCCACTTCTCGGCGAGGAACACCCGATGCAGGGGGAGGGCCTCCGCCTCCAGCTCCGGGATCCAGCGGGGGTTCGTCATCAGGTCGGGGACCAGGTGGTCGGCGATCGCGTAGGCGTCGAGGTGGTCGCGGACGGCCGCGTAGACCCGTACCAGCGCATGGGTCATCAACGTGTCGTCGGTGACGTGCCCGTCGCCCTTGTGGTACGGGGCCAGGGGGCGGGCCGTGCGCCACTCGTCGCCGTTCCAGGGACCGACGATGCCGTGGACGCGGCCGCCGTGGCGTTCGAGGATCTGTGTGGGGGAGTAGCCCTCGACCGGGCCGCCGAGGGCGTCGGCGACCGCGGCGCCCACGAGGGCCCCGGTGACCCGGTCCTCAAGGCCTGCTGTTTGTGATCCTTTGGGCGTCATGCCCGAATCATCCTCCTGGCGGGGCGGGTTGCACGGCTTCCAGCAGTTCGGCGAGTTCCACCAGGTCGGTGGCGGTCAGACGGGGCAGGGCGCAGCCGGCGAGGGTGCGGCAGGCGTCCCGCCAGGAGGCGGGGAGGGCCGCCCTGCCGCCGAGCGCTCCGGCGAGGGCGCCGACCAGGGCGGGCGCCGAGTCGGCCACGCGGGAGAGACAGGCCGCGGCCGGTACCGCCTCGGCGATACGACCCCCGGACGCGGTGGTCAGGGCGAGGGCGACCGGGACGGTCTCGGCGGCCGCGATGCCGTAGCTGTAGACGTGGTCGACGATCTGGTGTTCCAGCAGCGGGATCAGGGCGAAGGCGGACTCGGCCCGCCGGGCCAGGTCCAGCGCGTGCCGGGCGTTGCGGCCGATCTCGGTGGTCTCGGGGAGCCGGGCCAGGGCGGCCGTCACACAGGTGTGCACGTCGGCGCCGGTCAGGGCCAGGGACACCGCCGCCGCCATCGCCCGGGCGCCGTGGACGCCGTCGCCGTCCTGGGTGTAGCGGGCGTCGAACTCGGCGAGGTCCGCGGCGCGGCCCGGGTCGCCGGGGTGGGCGACGGCGAGGACACAGGCGCGGATACAGGCCGCGTCGTCGAAGTAGTGGGGGTTGTCGTGGCCGGTGGCGGGTGGGCGCAGGCCGGCGGCGAGGTTGCCGAGCCCTGCGCGGACGGAGATGCGGGCGCGCAGGGGGAGGACGGCGGACTCCACTTCCGGGGCCCGGTGCGCCGCGGCGGCGACCTCGGCCGCCAGGGCGTTCCAGGTGAGGTCGATGGCGGCTCTGGTACGGCGTTCTCGGCTGAGGTCGCCGAGGGGGGTGTCGTCGCCGGCGCGCAGGAGGGTCTCGGCGGCGAAGGCGGCCCATTCGGCGTCGTCGGAGGGGCCGAGGAGCAGGGGGTCGGGGGGTCGGTTGAGGGCGAGGGGGACGGGGAGGGTGGTCGTCGCGTTGTGCTCGGCGAAGTTGTCGAGTTCGCGGGTGAGGCGGCGGGTCCAGTCGGGCATGCGGGTGGCTCTGTGGCGGGCGGAGGGCCAGCCTGCGGCGTCGCCTGCGGCCAGGCCGAGCAGGAGGCCGACGGTTCGTCCTGCCTCGGCGGTTCCCTTCGGGGGCTTGCCGCCGACCACCGCCTCGGCTTCGTCTTCGGCCCTTTCGTTCCCACCCGCACCGCCCGTGCAGCTTTCGTGGTCGGGTGCCGGCGGCCCCTGTGGGGCGTCCCCGCCGTCGGCGGCCGCGGGAGCGATCGGCTCCGCCGTGAGCGTTGGTTCGCCGTTTCCCTCGTCCCAGGGGCCCGGCGGTCTCACCGGGGGACCCCCGCCGCGCTGCCGGGTGCCGGCGGTGTCTGCGCAGCCCCCACCAGCAGGTCCGCCACCTCCAGGACGTGGTGGCCGGCCATCGCCGGGAGGCAGTTGCCCCTTGCCGGGCCGATCGCCTCCGCCCAGTCGGGCGGGATCGCGGACGTGCCCCGCGTCGCACCCGCCAGCGCGCCGGCCACGGCCGCCGTCGTGTCGGCGTCGCGGCCCATGTTCACCGCCGTGAGGACCGCGTCGCGGAAGTCGCCGTCGGCCGCCGCGTACGCGCCGAAGGCCAGGGCCACGGCCTCCGGGGCCAGGTCCGTCCACGGGTAGCCGCCGATCACCACCGCCGAGCGCACCGCGCGTTCGCCCCGGTGCGCGACCGTGACGGCCCGGCGCAGGGAGCGGGCCGTCCAGGAGTCGTCCGGAACGACGGCGAGGGCCGAGGCCACGACGGCGACGGGCGACGCCCCGGCCATCGCCGTCGCCACTCCCGCCGCGACCGCCTGGCCGCCGTAGATGCCCTCGCCCTCGTGGCTCACCGAACCGTCGATGGCCGCGAGCCGCGCGGCCTCGGCGGGGCGGCCCGCGGCGAAGACGCCGAAGGGGGCCGCGCGCATGGCGAGGCCGTCGCTCCAGGCGTGCCGGTGCTGGGCGGAGATGGGGGCGGTGAGGCCGCGGCGGAGGTTCTCCAGGGTGCCGCGTTCGCTGAAGCCCGCCCCGCGGAAGGGGCTCTCGGCGCGGTCCGCGATCCACTCGTGCCAGGCGGCCTCGACGTGGGCGGGGGTGAGGGCCGAGCCGTGCCGGGCCAGCAGCAGGCCCGAGAAGATCGCGTACTCCGTGTCGTCCGTGCCGGCCGGTACGTCCGTGACGTACCCGCTGATCCGGCCCCAGCGGGCGCGGATCGCGGACGGTCTCATGTTCTCCGCGGGCGCCCCGAGGGCGTCCCCCACGGCCAGACCGAGCAGGGTGCCGCGTGCCCGTTCGCGGATCGATGGCATGCCCCATGTGTCCCACCGTTGGCGGTTGACCCCAGCCTCGGGCGGCTCCATGTCACCCGGTCGATCGGCAAAGCCGCAGGTTAGCCGAGCCTTTCCTTGCTGGCGGCCGGGAATGCGCAGGCGTAGGTTCTGTGTTGTCGGAACTTAGAACGTGTCCAAACTTAGCTTTGGCTTAGCTTCCTTGGGGGACCCCCGCGATGGCGATCATCGAGACCGAGGCCACGCTCCACGTGGCTCACCGTGACAACCACACGCACCGTGATGTCAACGGTGGCTGGCTGCGGCCGGCCGTGTTCGGGGCCATGGACGGGCTGGTGTCCAACCTGGCGCTGATGAGCGGTGTCGCCGGTGGCGCCGTCGGTCGCGACACCATCGTGCTGACCGGCCTCGCGGGCCTCGCGGCCGGCGCCTTCTCGATGGCCGCCGGCGAGTACACCTCCGTCGCCTCGCAGCGCGAGCTCGTCGAGGCCGAACTGGACGTCGAGCGCGCCGAGCTGCGCAAGCACCCGATGGACGAGGAGGCAGAGCTGGCGGCGCTGTACGAGGCCCGCGGGGTCGAGCCGGAGCTGGCCCGGGAGGTCGCCCGGCAGCTGTCGAAGGACCCCGAGCAGGCGCTCGAGATCCACGCCCGCGAGGAACTCGGCATCGACCCGAGCGACCTGCCCTCGCCGCTGGTCGCCGCCGTGTCGTCCTTCGGTTCCTTCGCCCTCGGCGCGCTGCTGCCCGTGCTGCCGTATCTGCTCGGTGCGACCGCGCTCTGGCCGGCCCTGCTGCTGGCCTTCTTCGGGCTGTTCGCCTGCGGTGCCGTGGTGGCCAGGGTGACCGCGCGCAGCTGGTGGTACAGCGGGCTGCGGCAGCTCGCCCTGGGTGGGGCGGCGGCCGGTGTGACGTACGCCCTGGGCACTTTGTTCGGAACGGCCGTAGGATAGCCCGACCGCTACTTATGCGTTGGGCCGCATAAGTAGCCGTTACTTGCTGGTTTCGAATGCTTAACCACCGGGCATGAGCCGTAAGCGCTGTGGGCAATGAGGCCTGCCGGGCACCCGCGGGAAGGGCGACGCCGCCCTCCCCGTTCTTCGGGTCGACGGACAACGATCTGTCCCGTCGATCCCCATAGCTTCCATCGCAGGCGCGGTACCCGCACCGCAGCCCCGCGATGTCCGCATGTTGGAACGGCATATCCCGGTTCCCGAGAAGCGCTCCATCATGTAACCTGCACGAAATTTTGCACTCAGCAGAGGGCCAACGTCGTCCCTCGGCAATCTGCATGCCACTTGAGACGACGACGGGAGAGCCGATGCGTACGCCGCGCCAGCCGTCCCAGCACTCCGCGAATGGCCAGAACTGGTCCTTCATGGATGCTCGCCCTGCTGCGCAGGGTATGTACGACCCCCGCTTCGAGCACGACGCGTGCGGCGTCGGCTTCGTTGCCACCCTCACCGGCGAGGCGTCCCACACCCTGGTCGAGCAGGCCCTGACCGTTCTGCGCAACCTCGAACACCGCGGTGCCACCGGCTCCGAGCCGGACTCCGGCGACGGCGCCGGCATCCTCTCCCAGGTACCCGACGCGTTCTTCCGTGACGTGGCCGGATTCGAGCTGCCGGAGGCGGGTGCCTACGCGGTCGGTGTCGCCTTCCTGCCCGAGGACGGCGCCGAGGAGGCCGTCTCGCGGATCGAGACGATCGCCGCCGACGAGAGCCTCACGGTGCTCGGCTGGCGCGAGGTCCCGGTCGCCCCCGAACTGCTGGGTGCCACCGCGCGTTCGACGATGCCCGCCTTCCGACAGATCTTCGTCGCGGACGGCTCCGCCGCGCCTGCCACGGGTATCGCCCTCGACCGCAAGGCCTTCGCGCTGCGCAAGCGCGCCGAGCGCGAGGTCGGCGTCTACTTCCCCTCGCTCTCCGCGCGCACCATCGTCTACAAGGGCATGCTGACCACCGGTCAGCTGGAGCCCTTCTTCCCGGACCTGTCCGACCGCCGCTTCGCCTCCGCGATCGCGCTCGTGCACTCCCGGTTCTCCACGAACACCTTCCCGTCGTGGCCGCTCGCGCACCCGTACCGGTTCGTCGCGCACAACGGTGAGATCAACACCGTCAAGGGCAACCGCAACTGGATGGTCGCCCGCGAGTCCCAGCTTGTCTCCGACCTGTTCGGGGACAAGGGCCTGGAGCGCCTCTTCCCGATCTGTACGCCGGACGCCTCCGACTCGGCGTCCTTCGACGAGGTGCTCGAACTCCTGCACCTGGGCGGGCGTTCGCTGCCGCACTCCGTGCTGATGATGATCCCGGAGGCGTGGGAGAACCACGACTCCATGGACCCGGCCCGGCGTGCCTTCTACAACTTCCACTCCACGATGATGGAGCCCTGGGACGGCCCGGCCTGCGTCACCTTCACCGACGGCACCCAGGTCGGCGCGGTCCTCGACCGCAACGGTCTGCGCCCGGGCCGCTACTGGGTCACCGACGACGGCCTGGTCGTCCTCGGCTCCGAGGTGGGCGTCCTCGACATCGACCCCGCCAAGGTCGTCCGCAAGGGCCGCCTGCAGCCCGGCAAGATGTTCCTCGTCGACACCGCCGAGCACCGCATCATCGAGGACGACGAGATCAAGGCGACCCTCGCCGCCGAGCAGCCGTACGCAGAGTGGATCGAGGCCGGCGAGATCGAGCTGGGCGACCTGCCCGAGCGCGAGCACATCGTCCACACCCACGCCTCCGTCACCCGCCGCCAGCAGACCTTCGGGTACACCGAGGAGGAGCTGCGCGTCATCCTCGCGCCGATGGCCAAGGCCGGTGCCGAGCCGATCGGTTCGATGGGCACGGACAGCCCGATCGCCGCGCTGTCCGAGCGTCCACGGCTGCTGTTCGACTACTTCACCCAGCTGTTCGCGCAGGTCACCAACCCCCCGCTGGACGCGATCCGCGAGGAGCTGGTCACCTCCCTGCGTTCGTCGCTGGGCCCGCAGGGCAACCTGCTCGACCCGAGCGCCGCCTCCTGCCGCTCCGTCGTGCTGCCCTTCCCCGTCATCGACAACGACGAGCTGGCCAAGCTCATCCACATCAACGCCGACGGTGACATGCCCGGCTTCAAGGCCGCGACCCTCTCCGGCCTGTACCGGGTCTCCGGCGGCGGTGACGCCCTCGCCGCGCGCATCGAGGAGATCTGCGCCGAGGCCGACGCCGCCATCGACAACGGCGCCCGTCTGATCGTCCTGTCGGACCGCCACTCCGACGCCGAGCACGCGCCGATTCCGTCGCTGCTGCTCACCGCGGCCGTCCACCACCACCTCATCCGCACCAAGCAGCGCACCCACGTGGGCCTGCTGGTCGAGGCCGGAGACGTCCGCGAGGTCCACCACGTCGCCCTGCTCATCGGCTACGGCGCCGCGGCGGTCAACCCCTACCTGGCGATGGAGTCGGTCGAGGACCTGGTCCGCGCCGGCACCTTCCTCTCCGACATCGAGCCCGAGAAGGCCATCCGTAACCTGATCTACGCCCTCGGCAAGGGCGTGCTCAAGGTCATGTCGAAGATGGGCATCTCCACGGTCGCCTCCTACCGCGGCGCCCAGGTCTTCGAGGCCGTCGGTCTCGACGACGCCTTCGTGGAGAAGTACTTCGCCGGTACGACCACCAAGATCGGCGGCGTCGGCATCGACGTCATCGCCCGCGAGGTCGCCGCCCGCCACGCCAAGGCCTACCCGGCCTCCGGCATCGCTCCCGCGCACCGCGCGCTGGAGATAGGCGGCGAGTACCAGTGGCGCCGCGAGGGCGAGCCGCACCTCTTCGACCCGGAGACGGTCTTCCGCCTCCAGCACTCCACGCGCACCGGCCGCTACGACATCTTCAAGAAGTACACCGAGCGCGTGAACGAGCAGTCCGAGCGCCTGATGACGCTGCGCGGCCTGTTCGGCTTCAAGTCGGACCGGCAGCCGATCTCCATCGACGAGGTCGAGCCGGTCTCCGAGATCGTCAAGCGGTTCTCCACCGGCGCCATGTCGTACGGCTCCATCTCGCGCGAGGCGCACGAGACGCTCGCCATCGCCATGAACCAGCTGGGCGGCAAGTCCAACACCGGTGAGGGCGGCGAGGACCCGGACCGCCTCTACGACCCGGCGCGCCGGTCCGCCATCAAGCAGGTCGCCTCCGGCCGCTTCGGCGTGACCTCCGAGTACCTCGTCAACGCGGACGACATCCAGATCAAGATGGCCCAGGGCGCCAAGCCCGGCGAGGGCGGCCAGCTGCCCGGCCACAAGGTCTACCCGTGGGTCGCCAAGACCCGTCACTCGACCCCGGGTGTGGGCCTCATCTCCCCGCCGCCGCACCACGACATCTACTCCATCGAGGACCTGGCGCAGCTGATCCACGACCTGAAGAACGCGAACCCGCAGGCGCGGATCCACGTGAAGCTGGTCTCCGAGGTCGGCGTCGGTACGGTCGCGGCGGGTGTGTCCAAGGCGCACGCGGACGTGGTGCTCATCTCCGGCCACGACGGCGGCACGGGTGCCTCCCCGCTGACCTCGCTCAAGCACGCGGGCGGCCCCTGGGAGCTGGGCCTCGCCGAGACCCAGCAGACCCTGCTGCTCAACGGCCTGCGCGACCGCATCGTGGTCCAGACGGACGGTCAGCTGAAGACCGGCCGTGACGTCGTCATCGCCGCGCTGCTCGGCGCCGAGGAGTTCGGTTTCGCGACCGCGCCGCTCGTCGTCTCCGGCTGCGTCATGATGCGCGTCTGCCACCTGGACACCTGCCCGGTCGGCATCGCCACCCAGAACCCGGTCCTGCGCGACCGCTTCTCCGGCAAGGCCGAGTACGTCGTCAACTTCTTCCAGTACATCGCCCAGGAGGTCCGCGAGATCCTCGCCGAGCTCGGCTTCCGCTCCATCGAGGAGGCCGTCGGTCACGCCGAGACGCTCGACGTGACCCGCGCGGTCAACCACTGGAAGGCGCAGGGCCTGGACCTGTCCCCGCTGTTCCACGTGCCCGAGCTGGCCGAGGGCGCGGTGCTCCACCAGGTGATCGAGCAGGACCACGGCCTGGAGAAGGCGCTCGACAACGAGCTGATCAAGCTCGCCGCCGACGCCCTGGCCGCGGACTCCGCGACCGACGCCCAGCCGGTGCGCGCCCAGGTCTCCATCCGCAACATCAACCGCACGGTCGGCACCATGCTCGGCCACGAGGTGACGAAGAAGTTCGGCGGTGCCGGTCTGCCCGACGACACCATCGACATCACCTTCACCGGCTCTGCCGGCCAGTCCTTCGGCGCCTTCCTCCCGCGCGGTGTCACGCTGCGCCTGGAGGGCGACGCCAACGACTACGTCGGCAAGGGCCTCTCCGGCGGCCGCGTCGTCGTCCGTCCGGACCGGGGCGCCGACCACCTCGCCGAGTACTCGACGATCGCGGGCAACACCATCGCGTACGGCGCGACCGGCGGCGAGCTGTTCCTGCGCGGTCGGACCGGCGAGCGGTTCTGTGTCCGCAACTCCGGCGCGACGGTCGTCTCCGAGGGCGTGGGCGACCACGGTTGCGAGTACATGACCGGCGGCCGGGCGGTGGTCCTGGGCGAGACGGGCCGCAACTTCGCGGCCGGTATGTCCGGTGGCATCGCCTACGTGATCGACCTCGACCGCGACAACGTCAACGTCGGCAACCTGGAGTCGGTCGAGGCGCTGGACGACACCGACAAGCAGTGGCTGCACGACGTGGTGCGCCGGCACCAGGAGGAGACCGGCTCCACGGTCGCCGAGAAGCTGCTGGCCGAGTGGGACACCGCTATCGAGCGCTTCAGCAAGATCATCCCCAGCACGTACAAGGCAGTGCTCGCCGCCAAGGACGCCGCCGAGCAGGCGGGACTCTCCGAGTCCGAGATCACCGAGAAGATGATGGAGGCGGCGATCAATGGCTGACCCGAAGGGCTTTTTGAACCACGGCCGTGAGGTCGCCAAGTCCCGCCCGGTCGAGGACCGCCTGAAGGACTGGAACGAGGTCTACGTCCCCGGCTCCCTGCTGCCGATCATCAGCAAGCAGGCCAGCCGCTGCATGGACTGCGGCATCCCGTTCTGCCACAACGGCTGTCCGCTCGGGAACCTCATCCCCGAGTGGAACGACTACGCCTACCGCGAGGACTGGACGGCGGCCTCGGAGCGCCTGCACGCGACGAACAACTTCCCCGAGTTCACGGGCCGGCTGTGCCCGGCCCCGTGCGAGTCGGCGTGCGTGCTCGGCATCAACCAGCCGCCGGTCACCATCAAGAACGTCGAGGTCTCGATCATCGACAAGGCGTGGGAGACCGGTGACGTCGCCCCGCAGTCGCCCGAGCGCCTGTCCGGCAAGACCGTCGCCGTCGTCGGCTCGGGCCCCGCGGGCCTGGCCGCCGCCCAGCAGCTGACCCGGGCCGGTCACACCGTCGCCGTCTACGAGCGCGCCGACCGCATCGGCGGCCTGCTCCGCTACGGCATCCCCGAGTTCAAGATGGAGAAGCGGCACATCAACCGCCGTATCGAGCAGATGCGCGCGGAGGGCACCCGCTTCCGTACCGGCATCGAGATCGGCCGCGACATCAAGGCGGGCGACCTGAAGAAGCGGTACGACGCCGTCGTCATCGCCGCCGGTGCCACCACCGCCCGTGACCTCCCCGTCCCCGGGCGGGAGTTGAAGGGCATCTACCAGGCGATGGAGTACCTGCCGTTGTCCAACAAGGTGCAGGAGGGCGACTACGTCGTCTCGCCCGTCTCCGCCGAGGGCAAGCACGTCGTGGTCATCGGCGGTGGCGACACCGGCGCCGACTGCGTGGGCACCGCCCACCGCCAGGGCGCGGCCTCCGTCACCCAGCTGGAGATCATGCCGCGACCGGGCGACGAGCGGAACGCCGCCACCCAGCCGTGGCCGACCTTCCCGATGCTGTACAAGGTGACCTCCGCGCACGAGGAGGGCGGCGAGCGGGTCTACTCCGTCTCCACCACCCACTTCGAGGGCGACGAGGACGGCAACGTCCAGTGGCTGCACCTCACCGAGGTCGAGTTCATCGACGGCAGGCTCACCCCGAAGCCGGGCACCGAGCGCAAGATCCCGGCCCAGTTGGTGACGCTGGCGATGGGCTTCACCGGTACGGACCGGGAGAACGGTCTGGTGGACCAGTTCGGCCTGGAGCTCGACGAGCGGGGCAACATCGCCCGCGACGCCGACTTCCAGACCAACGTCCCCGGTGTCTTCGTCGCCGGTGACGCGGGCCGCGGCCAGTCGCTCATCGTGTGGGCGATCGCGGAGGGCCGCTCGGCCGCCCGCGGCTGCGACCGCTACCTGACCGGCGCCAGCGACCTGCCGGCCCCGATCCGCCCGACGGACCGCGCCCTGATGGTCTGACGGTTCACCCAGCGTCCCGTACAACGGCGTACGGGCTGGTCGTCTGGGGGGTATCCCCCCAGACCCCCCGTGATGGCGCCTGCCCAGTCCCCGACCGGACTACGGGCAGGCGCTGTCGCCTTTCTCAGCCCCCCGAACTCGCCTGAAGTCCCTCGAACCTCACGGTCGCGTCCTCGGTGTAGGCGCCCACCCTGCCCCGGTTGTAAGGGCGTTCGGCGTCCGGAACCTCACCGGCGGCTTCTTCCCGACCGGCACCGACAGCACCGCACCGCGCTGCTCGACCCACACGTCGTACCAGTGACCCACGGGGTAGGGTGTCCGGCCCGTCGCCAGGAACCGCTGCCCGCCCGGATACGCGGGATCCCGCTTCCCCAGCTCCCAGCCGTTCGGCTTGAGGGTGACGTAGCGGAGTGCTCGGGGTCGCGGTACGCCCAGACCAGCCACGGCACCTCCCAGGGGTTCGGCCTGGGGGAGCGCAGCTGCCTCACCGTCAGCGTCCGGGCCTCGTACCGCACGTCCGCGTAGGAGGCGGTGCTCACGACCAGACCCGCGTGCGTCGTGCCGGGGTCCTCGGCGGCCATGGGGGAGAGGGAGAGCGACGCGTCGTCGCCGACGTTGCGGCCCATGCCGTGGAACACCGACCGCCAACGGCCGTGGGTCGTACCGTCGATCCAGGGCTTCGGCGGCGGTCCGTCGCCCTGGCACCGACTCAGGACGGCCGCGAGGAGCGCGGCCACGGTGAGCGCCGGCGCCACTCTGGTGACGGTACGACCCCTGCCCGTCATGTCGTCGAGTACGGCCCGGACGCCGTGAGCCACACCGGGACGTCGGCGGCGAAGTCCTCGGCCAGCTGGGCCAGGATCCGGGCCGCCGCCCTGCCGTCGCCGAACGGGTTCCCGGCGCTCGCCATCCTCCGGTACTCCGCCGGGTCGTCCAGCAGCCGTGTCGCCCAGCTCACCGGGGCCTCCGGGTCGGTGCCGATCAGCCGGGCCGCCCCGGCCTCCACGGCCTCGGACCGCTCGGTGGTGGTGCGCAGCACCAGCGCGGGTTTGCTCAGGCCCGGGGCCTCCTCCTGGATGCGCCGGAGTCGGTCAGGACGAAGTCGCACGCTTCGAGCGTGGCCGCGAAGTCGAGGTAGTCCAGCGGTTCGACGAGCGAGATGCCGGGGTGGCCGTCGAGTTCGGGCAGCAGCACGTCCCGGACGGCCGGGCTCTTGTGCAGCGGCAGCACGATCTCGACGTTCCCGCGCGCCGCGAGCCGGTGCAGCGCCCGTCCCATGCCGCGCATCCGCTCTCCCTGGTTCTCCCGGCGGTGCAGGGTGACCAGGAGGCGCCTGCCGCCGGTGCGGAACGCGGAGGTGCCGGTGCCCTCGGCGAGCACCCACAGCAGGTTGTCGATCACCGTGTTGCCGGTGGTGAACACCTGCTCCTCGGGCACGCCCTCACCGGTCAGATGCTGTGCCGCGCGGGCCGTCGGCGCGAAGTGCCAGCGGGTCATCCGGCTGATGAGGCAGCGGTTGAGCTCCTCGGGGAACGGGTTGTCCAGGACGCCGGTGCGCAGTCCGGCCTCGACGTGCGCGACCGGGATCTTCTCGTAGAAGGCGGCCAGTGCGCCGGCCAGCGCGGTCGTGGTGTCCCCCTGCACCACGACCAGGTCGGGGCGCTGGTCCCGCATGACCTCGCCGAGTTCGCGCACCAGGCGGGCGGTGAGGTCGCATCGCGTGCCCTGAGGAGGACCGTCGCCGCGGCCGCGGTGGCGGTCCTCCTCGCCGCGAGCGGCTGCACGACCCACCAGGCGGCCGAGGGCACCGACGACTCCGGCGCCGCAAGCCCCGAACGCTCCGGGAGTGCGACGATGCGCGGCATCACACTGCCCTCCTGGAACCGCACCGACTACGACAGCCCCGCCGCCGACCGCTATCTGCGCGGTATCCGGGCCACCGGCGCCCGCTGAGTCACCTTCACCCCGACCTGGTACCAGGACACCCGCGCCGACGACTCGCTGCACACCACCGAGGAGACCGCGAGCGACGCCGGTCTGCGCGACATCGTGCGCCGCGCCCACGCGGTGGGCCTCAAGGTGATGATCAAGCCGCACGTCGACCTGCCCGGCGACGAGGACCGCGCCGCCATCCGGCCCCGCGACCCCGACGCCTGGTTCGCCGCCTACCGGGCCTTCATCACCCACTGCGCCGACCTCGCCTCCGCCACCGGTGCCGAACAGTTCGCCGTGGGCACCGAACTCGCCGGTGTCTCGGGCGACCTCGCGCGCTGGCAGGGCGTCATCAAGGCGGTACGCGCCCGCTTCGACGGACCGCTCACCTACGCGGCCGACTACGACGAGTACCGGAGGATCCCCTTCTGGAAGGACCTCGACCTCATCGGCGTCGACGCCTACTGGCCACTGGCCGCGAAGCCCACCACCGACCCGGCACTCCTCAGCCGTGCCTGGGTCCCCCATCAGGAACGCCCTCGCCGCGTACGCCCGCGAGCACGACCGGCGCGTCCTGTTCACCGAGGCCGGTTACGTCAGCCAGCGCGGGGCCACCACCGCTCCGTACTCCTGGACGGTCGGTGAGGACCCCGCGCCCGACGAGCAGGCGGCCGCCTACCGGGCCCTGCTCGACTCCTTCACCGGCCGGCGCTGGTGGGCCGGCGCGTGCTGGTGGATGTGGGACGACTGGCCGGACAGTGGGGCGACCCCCGTGCGCCGGGCGTACACCTCGCACGGGAAGCCCGCGGAGCAGGTGCTGCGGGAGAAGTGGGGACGTGAGACCCCGGGTCGCTCAGACGGTCAGCTCCGCGACCCTCGCCATCGCCAGGATCACCAGCAGCGCCAGCAGGGCGACGCACGCGCCGGCCTGGACGAGGGTGCGGCGCTGGTCGCGGGGCGCGTAGGCGTACGCCAGGGTCACCACACCGCCGGCCAGCAGTCCGCCGAGGTGGCCCTGCCAGGAGGTGAGGCCGGCGGAGACCAGCAGCCACAGCAGCAGTCCCGCCATGAACCGGTTGACCTGGCTCATGTCGGCGCCCAGGCGGCGGGCCATGACGTAGTAGGCGGCTCCCAGCCCGAAGATCGCGCCGGACGCGCCGAGCGTCGGGGTGTCCGGCGCGATCAGCAGCACGAGCACCGAGCCGCCGAGCGCCGACAGCAGGTACAGGGTGACGTACCGGATCCGGCCGAGCTGGACCTCGACCACCCGGCCGATGTTCCACAGCGACACCATGTTCATCACGATGTGCAGGATCCCGAACATGCCGCCGGTGGGCGGCAGATGCAGGAACGCGCCGGTCAGCAGGCGGTACCACTCGCCGTCGACGACACCCTCCGGGTGGTAGGCGGACGGATACCCGGCCACCCACACGTAGTGCCCGCCGTCCGGCCCGGCCAGCCCCCGGCCCAGCATCTCGAACCGGTCCACGACCGACGGCCGCACCAACTCGCCCACGTACGCGAGCACGTTGAGCGCGACCAGGACGTACGTCACCACGGGTGCGGTGGTGATCCGGCCGCCGAACGCCGTGCCCGGCTGCCGCACCGACCGCGCGCCCTCCCGTACGCACTCCGCGCACTGGTGGCCGACGGACGCCTCCCGCATGCAGTCGGGGCAGATGTAGCGGTCGCAGCGGGTGCAGCGGACATGGGACTCCACCGCCGGATGGCGGTAGCAGGTGGTGACGGTGGACTCGGGTTCCACGCCGGCTCCTCGGAGGGGATGGGACGAAGGGTGAGCCGGTGGGGACGGCGGCGATCAAAATAACCAACCAGAGTGACAGATGGGAGAGTAGGGGCCATGGTTGCGATCAGTCTGCAGAAGGTCGAGGAGACCGCGCCGGCCCTGGTCAGCCTCTACAAGAGCGCGGGGGCGTCCCTCGAACGGCAGGGACTGGTCGGCCAGCGGGCCGCTGTCTATTTGGTCGTCGACCACTCCGGTTCCATGAGGCCCTACTACCGCGACGGCAGTGTGCAGGCCCTCGCCGATCGTGTCCTCGGTCTGTCGGCCCATCTCGACGACGACGGCGTGGTGCCGGTCTTCTTCTTCTCCACGGACATCGACGCCGTCGCCGACATCGGCCTCGGCGACCATCGTGGGCGCATCCAGCGCATCGCCGCCGGGCTCGGGCACATGGGCAGGACCAACTACCACCTGGCGATGGACGCGGTCATCGACCATCACCTCGACACCGGATCCGAGGACCCCGCTCTCGTGATCTTCCAGACCGACGGCGGGCCGACCAGCCGGCTCGCCGCCGAAAGGTACCTGTGCAAGGCGGCCAGGCTGCCGCTGTTCTGGCAGTTCATCGGCTTCGGGGACCCGAGCAGCCCGCAGTTCGACTTCCTGCGAGGGCTCGACGACCTTCCCGTGCCGCACAAGCGGGTGGTCGACAACGCCGGCTTCTTCCACGCGGGCGCCGACCCACGGCAGGTGTCGGACGCGGTCCTGTACGACCGGTTGCTGAGCGAGTTCCCGTCCTGGCTGGCGCAGGCACGCGCCCGGGGAATCCTGCGCTCGTCCTGATCGCACCGTTGGCCGGGCCGGGCGGTGCGTGCCACCCTGAGGTTGATCCGACGGGGAGGCGACGAACACATGGACGGCGCACGTGCGGAGAAAGACGGGGCTTCGGCCCGCAGGGAGCCCCCGGGCAAGGGCGAGAAGATCGCCGACTGGGCCGACGGCCGGCTCGGGATCTACGCGCTGGCCAAGGCCAACATGCGCAAGGTGTTCCCGGACCACTGGTCCTTCATGCTCGGCGAGATCTGCCTGTACAGCTTCATCATCCTGATCGTCACCGGCATCTACCTGACCCTGTTCTTCCAGCCCAGCGGGGTCGAGGTCGTCTACCACGGCTCCTACGTGCCGCTCAACGGCATCAGGATGACCAAGGCCTACGAGTCCACGCTGGACATCAGCTTCGACGTGCGCGGCGGACTGCTGATCCGGCAGATCCACCACTGGGCCGCGCTGGTCTTCGTCACGGGCATGCTGGTGCACATGATGCGGGTGTTCTTCACCGGTGCCTTCCGCAAGCCCCGCGAGGTCAACTGGCTGTTCGGCTGGACCCTGCTGATGCTCGGCATCATCACCGGCCTGACCGGCTACTCGCTCCCCGACGACCTGCTCTCCGGCACCGGTATCCGCTTCGCCGACGGCGCGATCCTGTCCATCCCGGTCGTCGGGACGTATCTGTCGATGTTCCTGTTCGGCGGGGAGTTCCCCGGCCACGACATCATCTCGAGGCTCTTCCCGGTGCACGTCCTGCTGCTGCCCGGGCTGATGCTGGGGCTGGTGGTCGCCCACCTGATCCTGGTCTTCTACCACAAGCACACGCAGTACCCCGGGCCCGGACGCGACCAGAAGACCGTGGTCGGCATGCCCTTCCTGCCCGTCTACATGGCCAAGGCAGGCGGGTTCTTCTTCCTGGTCTTCGGTGTGCTGGCGTTCATGGGCGGCGTCGCGAGCATCAACCCCGTCTGGGCCTTCGGCCCCTACCGGCCCGACCTGGTGACCACCGGTGCCCAGCCCGACTGGTACCTCGGCTTCTCCGAGGGACTGATCCGGGTGATGCCGGGATGGGAGATCAACGCCTGGGGCCACACCCTGGTCCTCGGTGTCCTGATCCCCTTCTCGCTCTTCCCGCTGATCCTTCTCGCGCTCGGCCTGTACCCGTTCGTCGAGGCGTGGATCACCGGCGACAGACGCGAGCACCACATCCTGGACCGGCCGCGCAACGCACCCGTGCGCACCGGCCTCGGCGTGGCCTGGCTCGCCCTGTACGTGGTGCTGCTGATCGGCGGCGGCAACGACATCGTGGCCACCCATCTGCACCTGTCCATCAACGCCATCACCTGGTTCGTGCGGATCGCCTTCTTCGTGGCACCGGTCGCCGCGTTCATCGTCACCAAACGGGTCTGCCTGGGCCTGCAGCGCCGGGACCGGGACAAGGTGCTGCACGGCAGGGAGACCGGCACCATCAAACGGCTGCCGAACGGCGAGTTCGTCGAGGTGCACGAACCCCTGGCGCAGGACCAGCTCTTCACCCTCACCCAGCACGAGCAGAACCCGCCCTACGAGATCGGCCCGCTCGTCGACGCCAACGGGGTGCGCCGGCCCGTCACCGTCTCCCAGCGGGTGCGCGCCCAGCTGGCCCGCGCGATGTTCGGACCCGACTCACGGATCGACAAACCGACGGTGGAGGAGTACCGGGAGCTCACCAGCGGCGACCACCACCACCACTGACCACCAGCGCCCGGCACTCCCGAGGCGTGCCCCACGCGGTCCGCAGCGCGCGCGCCTTGGTCAGCCACAGGGACAGGTCGTACTCCGCGGTGTACCCGATCGCCCCGTGCAGCTGCAGCGCGGTCCGGGCGGTCCGGTACGCCGCCTCGCACGCCGTGACCTTGGCGGCGGCCACGTCGGCGGGGTCCAGGGTGAGCGCGGCACCGAACAGAAGGGGCCGGGCGAACTCCAAGGCCACCTTCGCGTCGGCCAGTCGATGCTTCACCGCCTGGAAGGACCCGACGGGGACGCCGAACTGAGTGCGCCGCCCGACGTACGCGACGGTCCGGTCGAGGAGGGCGAGACCGACCCCGAGGGCCTGGGCTGCGGTCGCGAGACGGGCGTACGCGAGGGCCTGGGCGAGCGGTGGGTCCGGGGTGAGGAGTTCGCCGCCCGGTGCCAGGGGGGCGAGGCGGCGGGCGGGGTCGAGGGACGGGCGGAGAGGACCATGCCCGGGGGAGAGGCGCAGACCGTCCTGGGTCAGCGCGAGGTGGAGGTCCGCCGCATCGCCGTCCAGGGCGTACGCCCCTTCGTACGCCACCGTCGCCATGGTCTCGCCCGCGGCCAGCGAGGGCAGCAGCCGCTTCGCCGCCGGGTCCGCCCCGCTGAGCAGGACGGCCGCCGTGACCGTCTCGACCAGCGGACCCGGCACCGCGTGGCGTCCCAACTCGACGAAGGCGACGGCGAGTTCGACCGGCAGGGCACCCAGCCCCCCGTACTCCTCCGGTATCGCCAGCCCGAACACGCCCGCCCGGGCGAGGCGGCGCCACAGCGCGCGGCCGCTGTTCCGCTCGCCCCGGCTCCACTCCCGTACCACCGACGGTGTGTCCGCCGCCGTCAGCATCGCGTCCAGGGACTCCGCGAACGCCCGCTGCTCGGCATCCAGCAGAAAACGCATCAGCGGCGTCCCTTCGGCAGGCCCAGCAGGCGCTCGGCGATGATGTCGCGCTGGATCTCGTTGGTGCCCGCGTAGAGGGGACCGGCCAGGGAGAAGACGTAGGCCTCGGCCCACTCGGTGTCCCCCAACTCCCCCTCCTCGCCCAGGAGATCCAGCGCCGTCTCGTGCAGCGCGATGTCGAACTCCGACCAGAAGACCTTGTTCAGGCTGGACTCCGGGCCGATCAGGTCGCCGTCCAGGAAGCGGGAGGCGGCCGCGTAGGTGAAGAGCTGGTAGGCGCGTGCGCCGATCAGTGCGTCGGCCACGTCGTCGTGCGCGCGGGGCGGGCTTCCCCTCTCCTCCCACAGGGCGCGAAGTCTGGCGGCGGAGGCGAGGAAACGCCCGGGGGACCGCAGCATCAGCCCCCGTTCGTTCCCCGCCGTCGACATCGCGATGCGCCAGCCCTCGCCGGGCGTGCCGATCACGTCGCGGTCCGGCACGAACACCTCGTCCAGGAAGAGCTCCGCGAACGCCGGTTTCCCGTCGAGCCGGCCGATCGGGCGGACCGTGACACCCGGGGCGCGCAGGTCGAACATCAGGTAGGTCAGGCCCTGGTGGGGTTTCGGCGTGTCGGGGTCGCTGCGGAACAGGCCGAAGGCGCGGTCGGCGAAGGCGGCCCGCGACGACCAGGTCTTCTGGCCGGTCAGCAGCCAGCCGCCGTCCGTGCGTACGGCCCGTGATCTGAGGGAGGCCAGATCGGAACCCGCCTCGGGTTCGGACCACGCCTGCGCCCAGATCACCTCGCCTGTGGCCATGGACGGCAGCACCCGCGCCCGCTGCTCCTCGGTGCCGTGGTCGAAGAGGGTCGGCGCGAGCAGGCTGATCCCGTTCTGGCTCACCCGCCCCGGCGCGCCCGCCGCCCAGTACTCCTCCTCGAAGGCCAGCCACCGGATCAGCCCGGCGTCCCTCCCGCCGTACGCGGCCGGCCAGTTGACCACCGACCAGCGGTCCGCGGCCAGCTCCGCCTCCCACGCGCGGTGTGCCGCGAAGCCCTCCCCGGTCTCCAGGGACGGCAGCGGGTCGGCCGGCACATGCGCGGCGAGCCAGGCACGGGCGTCCGCGCGGAACGCCTCGTCGGCGCCCGAGTCGGTGAGGTCCACGGTCGTCGCCCTCCTTCCCTAACAAGTGTTTGGTAGATTAGCGTGGCCCTATGACAACGGTCGAGACTCCGGCGTACGTGCCCGGGCACGGGCTGCTGACCGGCCGCACCGCCGTCATCACCGCGGCGGCCGGCGCGGGCATCGGCGGCGCGACCGCGCGCCGCTTCCTGGAGGAGGGTGCACGCGTCCTGATCAGCGACGCGCACGGGCGGCGGCTGAAGGAGTACGAGGCGGAGCTGGCGGGGGAGTTCGGCGCACAGGCGGTGGCGGCCGCGGTGTGCGACGTGACCGACGAGGCACAGGTGCGGGCGCTGTTCGAGGCCGCCGTACGGGAGCACGGACGGGTGGACGTGGTCGTCAACAACGCCGGTCTGGGCGGCACCTCGCCCCTCGTCGACATGACCGACGAGCAGTGGTCGAGAGTGCTGGACGTGACGTTGAACGGCACCTTCCGGTGCACCCGGGCCGCTCTGCGGTTGCTGCGGGAGCAGGGGCTCGGCGGGGTCGTCGTCAACAACGCCTCCGTCGTCGGCTGGCGCGCCCAGGCCGGGCAGGCGCACTACGCCGCCGCCAAGGCCGGGGTCATGGCCCTGACCCGGTGCGCCGCGCTGGAGGCGGCCGAGTTCGGGGTGCGGGTCAACGCCGTGTCACCGAGCCTGGCCATGCACCCGCACCTGGTGAAGGTGACGACTCCCGAACTGCTGGAGGAACTGACCGCGCGCGAGGCCTTCGGCCGGTACGCCGAGCCCTGGGAGGTGGCCAACGTGATCGTGTTCCTGGCGTCCGACTACTCCTCGTACATGACCGGCGAGGTCGTCTCCGTCAGCAGTCAGCACCCCTAGGACCACAATGGACCCGTGCCGACCAAGAAGAAGCCCCAGGTGACCGCGGCGCCCGCCCGGCGCGCCGAACTCCTCGAGACCGCCGCCGAGGTCTTCGCCGAGCAGGGCTACAACGCCACCACCGTCCGCAAGATCGCCGATCACGCGGGCATGCTCGCGGGCAGCCTCTATTACCACTTCGACTCCAAGGAATCGATGCTGGAGGAGATCCTGCGCACCTTCCTCGACGAGCTGTGGAGCGGCTACGACGCCGTCCTGGACGCCGAGTCGGGGCCGCGCGAGACGCTCGAAGCACTGGTGACCGAGTCGTTCCGGGAGATCGACCGGCACCGCGCCGCCGTCGCGATCTACCAGAAGGAGAGCAAACAGCTGGTCGCGCAGGAACGGTTCGCGTTCCTCGCCGAGTCGCAGCGCAAGTTCGAGAAGGCGTGGCTGTCCACGCTGGAGCGCGGGGTCGCCGCCGGGGTCTTCCGCGCCGACCTCGACGTCCGCCTCACCTACCGGTTCGTGCGCGACACCGTGTGGGTGGCCGCGTCCTGGTACCGGCCCGGCGGACAGCACAGCCCGGAGGAGATCGCCCGGCAGTACCTGTCGATGGTGCTGGACGGGATCGCGGTACGCGAATAGCCCTTTCTGCTGAGGGAGTTGCCATGGCCGATGCCTACATCGTCGAAGCGGTCCGGACGCCCGTCGGGCGGCGCGGGGGAGGGCTGAGCCGAGTCCACCCGGCCGATCTGGGCGCGCACGTGCTGAAGGAGCTGGTGGCCCGCTCCGGGGTGGATCCGGCCGCCGTCGAGGACGTCGTCTTCGGCTGCCTGGACGCGGTGGGGCCGCAGGCCGGGGACATCGCGCGGACCTGCTGGCTGGCCGCCGGGCTGCCCGAAGAGGTGCCGGGCGTGACCATCGACCGGCAGTGCGGTTCCTCGCAGCAGGCCGTGCACTTCGCGGCGCAGGGCGTCCTGTCCGGCACGCAGGACCTGGTGGTCGCGGGCGGCGTGCAGAACATGTCGCAGATCCCGATCGCCTTCGCCACCCGGCAGGCCGCCGAGCCGCTGGGCTTCACCGCCGGACCCTTCGCGGGCAGCGAGGGCTGGCGAGCCCGGTACGGGGACCAGCCCGTCAACCAGTTCGTCGGCGCCGAGATGATCGCCGCGAAGTGGGGCATCAGCCGCGAGGACCAGGAGGAGTTCGCGCTGCGCTCGCACCGGCGGGCGCTGCGGGCGATCGACGAGGGCCGCTTCGAGCGGGAGATCACCGCCTACGGCGAGGTCGCCGTCGACGAGGGCCCGCGCCGGGACACCTCGCTGGAGAAGATGGCCGGGCTGAAGCCGGTCCTCGACGGCGGCACCATCACCGCCGCCTGCTCCTCGCAGGTCTCCGACGGCGCGGCGGCGATGCTGCTCGCCTCCGAGCGGGCGGTGCGCGAACACGGCCTCACGCCCCGCGCGCGGGTGCACCACCTCTCCGTACGCGGCGAGGACCCCATCCGCATGCTCTCCGCCCCCATCCCGGCCACCGCCCACGCCTTGAAGAAGACCGGCCTGACCATCGACGCCATCGACCTCGTCGAGATCAACGAGGCGTTCGCGCCGGTCGTGCTGGCCTGGCTGAAGGAGACCGGAGCCGATCCGGACAAGGTCAACGTCAACGGCGGCGCGATCGCCCTCGGTCACCCCCTCGGCGCGACCGGCGTCAAGCTCATGACCACCCTGCTGCACGAACTGGAGCGCACCGGCGGACGTTTCGGCCTGCAGACGATGTGCGAGGGCGGTGGCCAGGCCAACGTGACGATCATCGAACGGGTCTGAGCCGTACGGCGGCCGGAGGCGGGAGCGGTCATGTGCGCATCGCGGCACCGCCTCGGGCCAACTCGCCGATGATGCCATCCGCCTGAGCCATCACCCCCGCCACCAGCTGCGCGCACGAGGGCAGGTCCTCGATCACGCCGGCGACCTGCCCGGACGCCATCACCCCGAGATCCGTCCGGCCGTCCACCATCGCCGACCTCAGCAGCATCGGCGTGTTCGCCGCGAGCAGCACCTGACTCCAGGACAGGTCCTTGCCGTGCTTCATGGCGAGCCCGTCGCGCACCAGTTGCCGCCAGGTGAGCCCGGACAGCCGACGGAAGCCGGCCGCGCGGCGCAGGGCCCGCGCCAGGGACAGGGCGCGGCCGGAGTTCTCCAGGGAGTCCACCAGCTCCGTGCGCAGCATCCGGTGCGGCAGCCCGTCCACCGCCCGGGTCACGGTGACGTCCTTGACCGCCGCCGCCAGATACCGTGCCTTCACCGCGTCCGGCACCGTCGAGTCGGAGGTGAGCAGGAACCGTGTGCCCATCGCGATCCCCGCCGCCCCGTACGCCAGCGCCGCGACCAGTCCCCGCCCGTCGAAGAAGCCGCCCGCCGCCACCACGGGTATCCGCACCGCGTCCACCACCTGCGGCAGCAGCACCGTCGTCGCCACCTCGCCGGTGTGGCCGCCGCCCTCGCCGCCCTGCACGATCACGGCGTCCGCGCCCCAGGCCGCGACCTTCTCCGCGTGCCGCCGCGCACCCACGGACGGCATCACGACCACGCCCGCCCGCTTCAGCTCGGCGATCAGCTCGGGGGAGGGGGCGAGCGCGAAGGACGCGACCCGGACGCCCTCCTCGATCATGATGCGTACCCGGTCACCGGCGTCCGCCGCATCCGCCCGCAGGTTCACCCCGAACGGCGCGTCGGTGCGGGACTTGACCTCCCGTATCGCCTCGCGCAGCCGGTCGGTCGTCATCGTCGCGGAGGCCAGGATGCCGAGCGCGCCCGCGTTCGCCGTAGCGGAGACCAGACGGGGGCCGGCCACCCAGCCCATGCCGGTCTGCACGATCGGGTGCCGGACGCCGACGAGGCGGGTCAGCGCGGTCTCCATCACGAACCGACCTCCCTGGCACGGGCGTTGCCCGGATCGAGCACCTCGCGGATCAGGCGCAGCTCGTCGGCGGTGGGCTCGCGGGTCACCGGGACCGGGTCCGGGACGGTCAGGTCGAAGGCGGTGGCCTCCCGCACCTCTTCCACCGTGACACCCGGGTGCAGGGAGGCCAGGCGCATCGAGTGGTCCGGGGTCTCGAAGTCGAAGACGCCGAGGTCGGAGACGACCCGCGGGATGCGGTGGTAACGGGCCGCTTCCGGGTGGGCGGCCACGCGGTCGTAGCCCACCCCGCAGACCATGTCGACCTTCGCCACGAAGACCCGACGGGAGTGCTTCGGCACCCAGTAACTCGTCGGGTTGTTCAGGGTGTTGACCGGAGCCCCCCGCACCCCGAGCAACTGCCGCTTCGGCCGCTCCCAGTCGCCGATGCATGAGATGTTCTGGTTGCCGAACCGGTCGATCTGGCTCGCGCCCATCATCACGTGCCGCCGCCCGCCGGTGACGAAGGCCAGGTGCTGACGGTAGGGCAGCCAGCCCTCGACCGTGCCGTCCGGGCGGACCAGCATCGCCTCGCCGTCGGTCAGCAGCAGGTCCGGTGAGAAGGTGAGCCGGGCGAGCCGGGCGCCGACGGAGGGGATCAGCCCCATCGGACTGGCGAGCACCTCGCCGTCGCCCCGCCAGGCCTCGGCGCAGGCGATCACGCAGTACTCGGCGCGGGTGGGTGCGAGAGCCGGCGCCCGGGTGACCCCCGTCATGACTCCTCCCGCACGGCCGCCTGGTACGCCTGCTCGTCCCCGACCAGGAACCCGGCCGCGAACTCCGGCCAGGGCGTGGTCGCGTACCTCTTCTGAAAGGCCTCGTCCCGGCCGTAGTCGGGCGCGCAGGACGTGAAGTGCGCGCCGTTCGGGGCCTCCACGACACCCGTCACCGTGTGCCGCTTGACCAGCAGCGACTGCGGCGCCGCCTCCTTCGTCAGCTCCGCCGTGTCCACGATCCGTTCGCACGACACATAGGCCGCGTCGGCCGCCTCGCAGAACAGGTCGTCGAAGTAAGGGTCCGGGCCCAGGTACTGCCCGTTGCCCAGCCGGTCGGCACGCCCCACGTGCACCAGGGCCGCGTCCATCCTGAGGGCCGGCATCGCCACGAACGTCTCCCGGTCCCCGTACGGCGAAGTGACCGTCCGCAGATGCGGGTTGACCCGCATCACGTCCGAGCCGATCCCGGCCCGCACCGGCAGGAACGGCAGCCGGTTCGCCGCCGCGCGCAGCCCCCACAGGAACATCGCCTCGTCGATCTCCATCAGCTCGAAGGCCCCGCGCTCCCGTGCCGCCCGGTAGTGCGGTTCCAGCGGGATCGAGTCGAGGGTCACGAAGGCCGCGACCAGTTTCCGGATCCGCCCGGCCGCCGCCAGCATCCCCACGTCCGGGCCGCCGTACGAGACCACCGTCAGGTCCGTGACGTCCGACCGCAGCAACGCTCTGACCAGGGCCATCGGCTTGCGGCGGGAGCCCCAGCCGCCGATGCCGAGCGTCATGCCGCTCTCCAGGCGGGAGACCACCTCCTCGGCGGTCATCGTCTTGTCGGCCACGCCTACGCGCCCTCCCTGTCCTTGCCGAAGGTGTCCCGGACCCGGTCGGCGACCCCGACCACGCTCGCCTCGTAGGTGAAGCCCTGCTCGAAGCGGTAGCTGCGACGCACGTCCACCGGGTCGATGCCGTTGATGGCGGCCTTGGCCAGGCGCAGCAGCTCACCGTCCTTGGCGGCGATGTCACGCGCCAACCCCAGCGCCACGCCGTGCAGTTCCTCGCGGGGCACCACCCGCCACACCGAGCCGTGGGAGTGCAGCTCCCGCGCGGTGACCGTCTGCGCGGTGTAGTACAGGGCGCGCATCCGGTGCTGCGGGACCAGCCGGGCCAGATGGGTGGCCGCGCCCAGGGCGCCCCGGTCCAGCTCCGGCAGCCCGAAGACGGCGTCCTCGCTCGCCACGATCACATCCGCGTTCCCCACCAGACCGATGCCGCCGCCCAGGCAGAAACCGTGCACCGCCGCCACCACCGGCACCTCGCACTCGTACACCGCCGCGAACGCCTCGAAGCAGCCCCGGTTCGCGCCGACCAGCGCACTCGAGCCCCGCGCCTGTATCTCCTTGATGTCCACACCCGCGTTGAACCCGCGCCCCTCCGCGGCCAGCACGACACACCGCACCTCAGGGTCGCGGCCGGCGGTGCGCAGCGCGTCGGCCAGCTCGAACCAGCCCCGCACCGGCAGCGCGTTCACCGGGGGGAAGTCGACGGTGAGGACACGGATCCCCTTTTCCGGGGCCGAGGTGGAGACACCCATGGGCGCATCAGCTACCTTTCCAACCAACGCCTTTCCACCAAACATTTGTTAGGTGTGAGGCTTCGAAGCTAGCAGCCCACGGATCGGAGCGGGAGGCCTGTGGACAACTCCCTGCGTGGCAGCACCGTCGTCGTCACGGGCGGCACCCGGGGCGTGGGGGCCGGGATCGCGAAGGCCTTCGCCCAGGCCGGGGCGCGGGTCGTCGCCTGCGCGCGCCACCCGCCCGAAGTGCCACTCGACGGCGTGGAGTTCAGCCCCCTGGACCTGCGGGACCCACCCGCCGTCCGCGCCTTCTTCGCCGCCCTGCCCCGCCTCGACGTCCTCGTCAACAACGCGGGCGGCACCCCCTACCGGCGACTGGCCGACGCGGACGCCGAGCGCCACGCACGGGTCGTCGAGCTGAACCTGCTCGCCCCGCTCACGGCCTCCCTCGCCGCCTACGAGCAGCTGCGGCGGGCCCGGGGAGCCGTCGTGATGATCGGCAGCGTCAGCGGCAGCCGGCCCTCACCCGGCTCGGCGGCGTACGGGGCGGCCAAGGCCGGCCTGGACCACCTCGCCCGCTCGATGGCCGTGGAGTGGGCGCCGGAGGTTCGGGTCAACACCCTCGTCGTCGGCATGGTCCGCACCGAACTCGCCCATGTGCATTACGGCGGCGAGGAGGGCGTCGAGGCGGTCTCCCGCACGGTGCCGCTGGGCCGCCTGGCCACCCCGGCCGACGTGGGCGCCGCGGCCGTCTTCCTCGCCTCCGACGCGGCCGCCTACATCAGCGGGGCGAGCCTGCTGGTGCACGGGGGCGGGGAGCGGCCGGCGTTCCTCGACGCGGCGACTGCCAACAAGGAGACCTGAGATGAGCGGAATCTGCGACGGACGGGTCGTCGTCGTCACCGGCGCGGGCAGGGGCCTCGGGCGGGCCCACGCGCTCGCGTTCGCGGCGGAGGGCGCCCGGGTCGTGGTCAACGACCTGGGCGTGGGACTGGACGGCACGCCAGGCACCGACAGCCCGGCCCGGCAGGTCGTCGAGGAGATCCGGACGGCTGGCGGCGAGGCGGTCGCCCACGGCGGCGACATCGCGACCACCGCAGGAGCCGCCTCGCTCATCGCGGCGGCCCTCCAGACGTACGGCCGGCTCGACACGCTCGTCAACAACGCCGGCTTCCTGCGCGACCGGATGCTGGTCAACCTCGACGAGGACGACTGGGACGCCGTCCTGCGCGTCCACCTCAAGGGCCACTTCCTGCCCCTCAAGCACGCCGCCGCCCACTGGCGGGCCGAGGCGAAGGCGGGCCGCACGCCACGCGCCCGGATCGTCAACACCAGCAGCGGCGCCGGGCTCCTCGGCTCCGTCGGACAGGGCAACTACAGCGCCGCGAAGGCCGGCATCGTCGGGCTGACCCTGGTCGCGGCGGCCGAACTCGCCCGCTACGGCGTCCAGGTCAACGCGATCGCACCCGCCGCCCGCACCCGCATGACGGAACGGACGTTCGCCGCGACCATGGCGGCCCCGGACAGCGGCTTCGACGCCATGGCCCCGGAGAACGTCTCCCCCCTCGTCGTCTGGCTCGGTTCCACGGCGAGCGAGGGCGTGAGCGGCCGGGTCTTCGAGGCGGAGGCCGGCCGGATCACCGTCATGGAGGGCTGGCGACCGGGGCCCAGCGCCGACAAGGGCGCCCGCTGGAGCCCGGCCGAGGCGGGAGAGACGACGCTGAAGCTGCTGGGGCAGGCCGAGGAGCCGGGGGCGGCCTACGGCGCCTAGTGCCGCGGCAGGCAACGGCCGCCCCGTCGCGACGCCCGGCACGCCCTCTCGCCGCACCGGCCGAAACCCCCAGTACGTCCGGTCCATCAACGGGGCATTCCGTCCGGCACGCCGAGAGGACGCCCCGGACGCCGCTCCTTACCGGGCGAACGTTGCTTGCCGCGGCACTAGTAGCTTGTTGCGGCTTATTTTCGCTGTGTGGTTGGGTAGAGGTGGCGTAGTTTCACGCGTGCGTCGTCGGTGGTGAAGTGCCAGTGGACTTGGCGCTGGTTGCTGTTGGTGTGCTGCTGCCAGGCGGCGAGTTCGGTGTTGAGCATGGTGAGGTCGTCGATGCGGCGGTCCAGGCACTGGCGGGTGAGGGCGGAGAGCTCGATCTCGGCGATGTTGAGCCAGGACCCGTGTTTGGGGGTGTGGTGGATCTCCAGGCGCTGGGCCAGCGCGAAGGCCTTTGCCGGGTCGAACGCCTCGTAGAGCGAGGCGGTGGTGTGGGTGTTGAGGTTGTCCATCACCAGCACGACCGTGGCGGCGTCGGGATAGTCCACGCTCAGCAGGTGCTCGACCTGGTGCGCCCAGTCGACCCTGGTCCGCCGGGACTGCGCGTCCACGCGCCGCCATCCGCGCAGCGGCTCGACCCAGCAGAAGATCGAGCAGGTCCCCGAGCGGACGTACTCGTTGTCCTCGCGCCGGTCACG
>NZ_JBIWPO010000013.1:0-166084 GCF_044768275.1 Streptomyces sp. NPDC101152
GTAGACGGCCACGCTCGCGATGCCGGCGTCCCGACAGGCACGGGCCACGCGGACAGCGATTTCGCCACGGTTGGCGATGAGCACCTTGCGCACGACGGCCCTCTCCTCATTCGGCAGGAATTCCGGATGACCAGGCGCGCCCGGGAGAATTTCCTTTCCGGGACCGGCGCCTGATGACTCGTCCATCATCCGAGGGGGTGTTCGACGCTTTCAACCGCCCGCAATCAAGCCTTCGGACCAGATCCTCAGACGGGATACGGCTTTGTTGGCACAGCGCCAGGCAAGTGTCAGGAAAGGGTCAGAAGCGCCGGAGCGCGGGTGCCGCTTACGCGAAGGAGCGGACGCAGAAAGGGCGGGCTCCCAAGAGGAACCCGCCCTTTCCACGTCCGGCGCGATGCCCGTCACGGGCCGTCGGCTGAGGTTCAGCCGCTTCCGAAGCGGAACCCCACTCCGCGCACGGTGACGATCCAGTCGCTGCCCCCCAGCTTTCCGCGCAGACTGCTGACATGGGTGTCCACCGTTCGACGGGACCAGGATCCGCCCCAGACCTGCTGCATGATGCGCTTGCGGGAGATCACGGTCTCCGGGTGACAGGCGAGCAGGTGGAGCAGATCGAACTCCTTGCGCGTGAGCTCCACGACCTGCCCGTGCAGACGGACCTCACGCGAGGCGGCGTCTATGCGCAACGGCCCGTGCAGCACGACCTGCTCGGAGGGCACCTGCGGACGTGAGCGACGCATGACGGCGTCCATACGGGCCATCAGTTCCCGGAAGCCGTACGGCTTGACGAGATAGTCGTCCGCGCCGGCCTGCAACCCCAGGACGCGGTCCAGCTCCGTTCCCCACCCGGTGACGGCGATGAGGGGCACGTCGCTCAGGGAGCGGATGGAGCGGCAGACCTCCAGCCCGTCCAGGTCGGGCAGTTCGAGATCCAGCAGGACGATGTCCGATACCTGGTAGGCCTGCAGAGCAGCGTTTCCCGTGGCCGCCCCCTCGACCTGATGGCCGTGCCGCCGCAGGCCGGTGGCCAGAGCCTCCATGTCCTCGGGGTTGTTCTCGACGACCAGGACCCGCCAGGTCGTCGACGGCTTGGGTATCTGTGTCTGGACGGGCTTCCGATACTCCAGAGTGCTGATCGTTGCGCTGTGGCTCACTGCTGCTCTCCCCCTGAACACGTAGTTCCGCACGAGCACCTTGGCTCATCGAGCCTAAAAACGTACCCGTCAGTTTGTCAAAAAAAGACTAGGTAAACTTACCCAACGTCACAACTCGGGCCGTCTTTGTCCGGCTTGAGCGAACATGAAGGATCAATTCCGCTGCGATCTGTGATGGTAAGCGATCTCACCGGATCACGAGATGGGCAAATCCCGACCGCGAATCAGGTGCAAACGACCACTGACGGCCACTGCGGTTTGTTCTGGTGCGCCAACTCCCCTCCGAGGCGTTGCACATCCCCTGTGGCGGTGGTAGACCGTCCGGGATGTTCTCGACCCGGCTGACTCCCGGATTCCGCTTCTCTCTCGCCCTGGTCATGAGGGGGGAAATGTGATCTTCTGGGCAGTACTGACGGAGTGTCGACACTGACGAGGGCTGCCGGCGGGACCGGCTCTCCCCCCGTTCGGACACCCGACCAATTCCAAACAAACCATCGAGTCCGTTACCTGGACGGGGGACTGAAGGGATTCACGTAGGTGGGACTACAACAGGAGAGGGCGATCCGGACCAGGCGACGGATGCTCAAGGCGGCCGCCGAGCTCTTCGACCGCGAGGACTACGCCTCCGCAAGGCTGTCCGACATCAGCGCGCGGGCGAACATGAGCACGGGTGCCCTGCACTTCCACTTCGCCAACAAGGAGGAGCTGGCCCAGGCGGTGGTGAGCGAGGCCCGCGCGGTCCTGTGGCGCGCCGCGCGCCTCGCGTACGAGAAGAACTCCGACCCGCTGCAGGCCCTCACGGACATCTCGCACACCCTGGGCCAGTTGCTGTCCTGGGACGTGGTGTCGAGGGCGGGGCTGCGACTGGACAACGACCGCTCCCGCAAGGGGCAGGAACAGTTCATCCGCGCATGGCACGCCTGTGTGCAGCGTCTGCTGGACCGGGCGCGCCGGGAGGGCAGTCTCGCGCCGCATGTCCAACTGCGCTCCATCACCTGCGCCGTCGTCGCCGCCACGACCGGCATAGGCGTGCTGATCAAGGGCGGGGAGGGCGACCGGATACGCCTTGCTCTCACCGGGTTCTGGCAGGGCTTCCTGCCGGGGCTCGCCGCGCCGGACATGCTCGGCGACCTGAACCCCGGCGGAACGGACGTGGTGGATCACGTCATGAGGGCGTCGCGTTATCTACCCATCGACGGGGATGACGCCCTCGGTGCGCAGGCGGCGGCCTCAGGACGGACGTGAGGCGGGTCCGCTGCCGGATCCGGGACCGGCCGTGCGGCGCGGTAACGGTCGGCGTAGCCGGGGAACCGCTCCGCGAACCCCGCTCCGGGATCGCAGCCGAGGTCGGTCCAGACCGTGTCGTCCGTGAACCAGTGGTCCACCGCCAGCAGTTGGAGATGGTGACGGGCGAGCCCGTGGTCGTGAAGCCGAGCGGGGGCGGCGTCGACCGGGATGCCGGGTGCGGGCCCGGGGAGGAGGCCGTACGTCTCCGCGACCGCCGTGAGCAGGTCGTCCCCCGGTACGGGGGCGGGGTGGTTGACGAAGTGGACCCGCCCCTCGCCGGCCCGGGGGGCCAAGGCCGCGGACAGCAGGACGTCCGCCAGACTCGCCGCGTCGATCATCGACTGCAGCCCGAGCCGGCCCCGCGGCCGGCCGCCGAGAGCCCGCAGCAGTGCCAGGACGCCGGCGACCACCCAGCGGTCCCCAGCGCCGTAGACCAGGTGCGGGCGCAGAACCGTGCCGCCCGCCGCGAGGACGTGGCGCTCGGCCGCCGCCCTCGTCCGGCTGGTGTCCGATCCCGGGGCGACGGGTACCTGACCGGGCCGCACCCCGCGAAACGGCCCCCGGCCGTGCACCGCCGCGGTGCTCAGGTACACGAACCGTCCGACCCCGGCCCGCCGGGCCTGCTCCACCAGGGCGGCGGTGCCCAGGTCGTTGACCCGGCGCAGCAGCCGAGGGTCGCCGCCGACCTGGGAGGCGCAGTGGACGACCGCGTCGACACCGTCGCAGACACCGCGCAGCGAGTCGGGATCGGTGAGGTCGCCCCGTACGTACTCGATCGGGACGCCGCCCGGAAGCGGTGGACCGGCACTCGGCGAGGAGAGCGCTGACGGCCGTGCCCGCACCAGCAGGCGCAGCCGGACGTCCCCCGCTGCGCGGGCCGCGGCGAGCACGTGCCCGCCGACGAAACCGCCGGAGCCGGTCACCAGGAGGTGCCGGCTCATGTGCCGGACCGCACGGCGGAGCCAAGGACCGCGGTGAAGACCGGCTCCTCCTGCTGCACGCCCTGCACCCGCAGCACCGCTCCCCGCTCCGGGCACAGGTCGTGCCGGGCCAGGATCCAGCAGGGTTCGGTCAGTTCGCAGTACTTGTCGAAGGAGATCCGCATCGACGCGGGGTTGAAGTCGTGTCCGGACGTCAGCGCGTTGGCTGCCTGCCGCGCGGCCTCCAGCAACACCATGCCGGGGACGTGGTCGTTGGGGCGGGCGAAGAGGGTGGGGTGGGTGGTGTCCAGGCGGAGCCGCCAGCCGGGGCGGTGCTTGGAGTGCGCGAGGACGACGTCCCTGCGGTCCACGCGTCCGGTCTCGTAGGGGGCTACGGCGGGGAGCGACGGCAGCGGGCGGTTCGGGACGGACATCCGCTCTCCGCGCAGCCTGCGGTAGACGCGGGCCGAGGTGCACAGGAGGATGCCCATGCTGGTGGCGAGCAGGCGGCCCAGCCGCTCGAAGCGGAGGTCCACCCGCATGCCGACGAGACGGCCGGCCCGCAGCTGGACGTCGGAGCACTCGACCACCACGTCGATCGCCCCCGAGGCGCTGAGCACGGTGAAGTCCCTTGTCTCGAGCCGGTATCCGAGTTCCCGCATCACGAACTGGTCGTCGAGGGGGACCCCGAACTCGGCGTGGGCCAGCATCATCGTCGCCTGCCGGGTGGTCTCGGCGACGAGCAGCGGATCCTGACGGCCGTCGGGCAGCGGGGCGAAGAAGCGGTGCGCGGCGGGCCAGTTCACCGAGACCAGGAAGCGGTGCTCGGACAGGCGCAGCCAGTCGACGGGAAAGCGGTCCGCCGGGTCGGGGCGGTGGCAGAGCCCGCCCGTGGCCCGGCCGGGCGGTGTCAGTACCGGGGAGTCGGTCTGGTATGGGTCGCCCGCCATGGTGCGATCGGGTCGCTCGTCGCCCCGGCCCTCGATCCGGCCGGCGTCATCGGAGCGTGTGAGGAACGATATGGCACCTTCAGACATGGATTGCCCCCTGAGTCGATACCTGCGGGGATCGCTTCCCCCTCGACAAAAGACTGGCAGTCCGGTTCTCTTTGCGTGTCGACCTGACAAACCTCTGACATGGAAACAGGCACGGTTGCATGGCGCGTCAAGCACGAGCGATACAAACCCGCACGTCGATCCTGCTCGCGGCGGCCGAGGTCTTCGACGAACGGGGCTACAACACGGCCACGATCACGGAGATCATCGCCCGGGCCGGCGTCACCAAGGGGGCTCTCTACTTCCACTTCACTTCCAAGGAGGACCTGGCTTCCGGGGTGATAGCGGCGCAGCTGGAGCTCGGGCCGTTGCCTCCGCAGCGCACGAAGCTGCAGGAACTCCTGGACCAGGGGCTGCTGTTCGCGCACCAGCTGCAACACGACCCGTTGACCCGGGCCAGCGTCGGGCTGGCGATGGACCAGTGGAGCGAGAGCGCCGAGGGGGGCCACAACCCGTTCCACGCCAGACCGTTCCAGTCCTGGGCGGACCGGCTGACCGAGGTGCTGGTCGAGGCGCGTGCCAGGGGGGAGTTGCTGCAGCACGTCGACCCGGCGGAGATGGCGGAGCTGCTCTCCGGGTCCTTCACCGGCATCCAGTGGACGTCCCAGGTGCTGTGCCAGCGCAAGGACCTGATGCGCCGGGTGATCTACATGTTCCGCTGTCTGCTGCCGAGCATCGCGGTGCCGCAGATCCTGCCCCTGCTGGAGCTGACCCCCGAGCGGGCCGTGTCCCTCCTCGCCGCCCGCGACGCCGCCCTGGAGGCGGAGGACTCACCCACCGACGACGGGCGCGAGGACGCCGCCGACGCGGGTAACGGCGCCGGCGCGGACGAAAAGGGCGGCGGCGCCTGACCGGCCGGCCGGACACGGGAACGGGAAACCGGCACCTCGCTCCGCGGCACCCGCGTACGGGAGCGCTTGCGAGACGCCGGCAACCGGTCTGCCCCCGGCCGTTCTCCATCGCGGCGCCGTCGCCCCTCAACCGGCCATTCCGTCAAGGGGATCCGGGCGGCCACCCCTCCCGCCGGGCTCCGCACGGGCCGGCGGTGGGAGGGGACGTGAGGTCTCCTCCAGGCGGTAGCCGACGCCGCGGACCGTGGTGATCCACCCCTCGCCCAGCTTGGCGCGCAGGGCGCTGACGTGCGTGTCCACCGTGCGGGTGGAGATGGCCCACTCGTCCGCCCAGACCGCCGCGATCAGGTCCCGGCGCGAGACCACCGTCTCGGGTGCCGAGGCCAGCAGCAGCAGGATGTCGAACTCCTTGCGGGTCAGCTCCAGGGGCTGCTCCGCGAGCCACGCCTCCCGTGCGCCGGGATCCAGGCGCAGCGCTCCGCAGGACACGCCGACCGGACCACCGCCCGTGGCGACGCGTCGCGTCACCGCGTTCATCCGGGCGATCAACTCCCGGAACCCGTACGGCTTCACCAGACAGTCGTCCGCACCCGACCGCAGGCTGAGCACCCGGTCCAGCTCGGAGTCCCGGCTGGTGAAGGTGATCAGCGGTGTGTTGCCCGAGGCCCGGATCTCGGCGCACACCTGAAGACCGTCGAGGTCCGGCAACTCCAGGTCGAGCAGGACGACTTCGGCCTGCTCCCAGGCCTGGAGGCCCGCCCGCCCGGTACGGGCCCGCCGGACCTGGTGGCCGTTGCGCACGAGGCGGCAGACCAGCGGTTCGGCGGTCCCGTCATCCGGATCGATCACCAGTACGCGCATGTGCACTCCACACCGGGCCGTGCCCCTCCGGCGCCCCGCACCGCGGGCCGACGGCCCGGACCGTTACTCGCCCGCCGACCGGGTGTGCACCACGCGGTAGGTGTTGGAGTCCCGCCAGATGGCCAGCGCGTCCACCCGGGCGTCGATCTTCTGCCGCTCCGCCGACCGCTCGGCGGCCGGCTGCTCACGGAACGCGTCGTAGGCCTCCTTGCTGTCCCACTGCGAGTAGACGACGACCCACTTGCCCTCGATACCCCGCCCGCGCAGCCCGCGCAGCACCGTGTGGCTGCGGTAGCCCGGGACCTTCTGGAGCCAGTCCTGGGAGGCGCCCAGGGTCTCGACCAGGTCGTCCTGGTGCTTGTCGGTGACGCCGTACAGGTCGATGACCGTGTAGTCGTCGCGGTGCGGCCCGATCTCGGTCTCCCCGACGCCCGGCTTCTGCTGGGTGAAGACCACCTCGTTCTGCAGCAGCCGGATCGCCGTGGTCATCTCACCGAACAGCGGCAGCGTGCGGTGCTTGAACTCCTCGCCGGCGTACCGGGCCTCGAGGTCCTCGGTGGAGCGCCACTGGATGAAGTTGGCGGTACCGAACTTGGTCTGCCCGCTGTGGACGGTGCTCGATCCCCAGCCCTCGTAGGCCGCGGCGTCGACGATCTCGCGCATCGCGGCGAGCAGGCTGTCCTGCTTCTCGGCGGAGTCGGTCGAGAACAGGTTGAGGACGGTCAGGTTCTTACCATCGGCTGCGATCTTCGGCATTCTCTCTTCTCTTCCGGTAGATCGGTTGGTGAAAGAAGCAGAACTCGAAATTGCTGGATCGGTGCTTCCCGATCAGCATGGCAAGTCGGCCGGTCCGGATGAAGAGCGTGGTGTTCAGGACTGCGCGCAGATTGTCAGGCCTTTGCCGCCCGCGTCAGGTCTTTCGCAGCTACGTCAGGTCTTCGACAAGTGCTCTTGGGCAGTCATCGGCCCGCGCGCGATGCTCGGGCAATGAATTCCGTCACGTCAGCAGCCGAAATCAGCACTCTGCTGGACCGATATCTCATCGGTCTCGACGAGGAGAAACTCGACGACGCATGGGCGCGCGCGCTGTTCAGCGACGACGCCCGGGTCGAGTTCCCGATGGCCCGGCACGAGGGCATCGAGGGACTCGCCGACTGGCACCGGCAGGCGCTGGACGCCTTCGCGCGCACCCAGCACCTCAACTCCCCGGCGGTCGTGGACCTCACCGGTGACGAGCGGGCGGTGCTGCGCGCCAATCTGGTCTCCACCCACGTTCACCACCCGGACGGGTCCGGCGACCCGCTGTTCGTCGCGGGCACTCTCGTGCGCGGCGAGGCCCGGCGCACCGAGCGGGGCTGGCGGCTGACCGACCTGTCGTTCCGGCTGGTGTGGTCGACGGGCACCCCGCCCGTACCGAAGGACGCCCGATGATCGCGCTGGCGGCCGGGATCAAGGATCAGCAGATCGCGACCATGCTGCTCGACATCGGCGTGATCCTGCTGGTCGGTGCCGGACTCGGGGCGCTCGCGCGCAAACTGGGCCAGCCCAAGGTGATCGGCGAGATCACCGCCGGCATCGTGCTCGGACCGAGCCTGCTCGGCCTGCTGCCCGGTGATCCGGCGCACAAGCTGTTCCCGGCCGACGTACGGCCGTTGCTGTCGGCGGTCTCCCAGGTCGGCCTGGTCCTGTTCATGTTCGTGGTGGGCTGGGAGTTCGAACGCAGGCTCATCAGGCCGTACGCCCGGCTGGCCGCCGGCGTCTCGCTGTCGTCCATCGTGCTCGCCTTCGGCCTGGGCGTCGCCGCGGCGGTCGTCCTGTATCCGCACCACGCCACGGTGGCCGGACACCACATCTCCTTCACCGCGTTCGCGACGTTCATGGGCACAGCGATGTCCGTGACGGCGTTCCCCGTGCTGGCGCGGATCCTGACCGAGAACCGGCTGATGGACACCCGCACCGGCGCCCTGTCGCTGGCCAGCGCCGCGATCGACGACGTCCTGGCCTGGTGTCTGCTGGCGTACGTGTCGGCCCTGGTCAGCTCGCACGGCGACTACGCGGGCCTGGCGAGGATCGGAGCGCTCAGCGTCGCCTACGTGGCGCTGATGTTCGTGGTGGTGCGGCCGCTGGTGTCCCGGCTGGTGTGGCGGTGGGCCGCCATGGAGCGCTGGAACCTGCTGCTCGCGGTGCTGTGCGCCGGCGTGTTCGCCTCGTCGTGGCTGACCTCGTGGATCGGCGTCCACCAGATCTTCGGCGCGTTCCTGTTCGGCTTCGTCATGCCGCGCGAGCCCCGGCGGGTGCTCGCGGCCCATCTGCGCAGGCCCCTGGACGACGTGAGCGTCGTGCTGCTGCCGGTGTTCTTCATCGTCACCGGCCTCGGTGTCGATCTCGGTTCCCTGACCGCGGCCGACTACCTGGCTCTGTTCCTGGTCATCGGCGTGGCCTGCCTGGGCAAGCTGCTGGGCGCGATCGTCCCGGCCCGGCTGTCGGGCCTGTCCTGGCGCGAGGCCAAGGACCTGGGCGTGCTGATGAACACGCGTGGCCTGACCGAACTCATCATCCTCAACGCCGCCGTGAGCCTCGGAGTGCTCGACGGACGGATGTTCACCATGTTGGTGATCATGGCCCTCGTGACGACGGCGATGGCGGCCCCGCTGCTGTCCCGGCGCGAGCACCTCACGGCCGGCGAGAACCGGAAGGTCCGTACGACCACCGCGGACGCGACCGCGCCGCGCAGCTGACGAGGGGGATCTCGTGACATCCGTCCAGCCGTTGTCCCAGCACGGCCGGCATCATCTGCGACCGCCGGTCGACGGCCGTGCCCTGCGCACGGTGTGCGGCAACTTCGCCACCGGCGTCACCGTCATCACCACCGGCGGCCCCGAGGACGGCGCCGCCACCACGGTGAACTCCTTCACCTCGGTCTCGCTGCAGCCACCGCTGGTGCTGTTCTGCCTGCACCGGCGCTCCCGGCTGCGCCCGGTCCTGCAGCGCTCCCGCGGCTTCGTGGTGAACTTCCTGACCCGCAGTCAGGAAGGGCTCGCCTGGAAGTTCGCGGGCCGCGACTCGGCGCAGCTGGCGGAGGTCCCGCACCACCGCTCGGCGAACGGGCTACCCGTTCTCACCGAGGCCCTGGCCTTCCTGGAGTGCCGTCTCGCCGAAGAGTACGACGGCGGTGACCACGCCATCCTGGTCGGCGAGGTGACCGCCCTGGGCACCCTGGGCGAGGAGGCCGAACCGCTGGTGTTCTTCAAGGGTGCCATGCGTGTCCTGGACGACGACGTCCCGGCACCCGCCCGGGGCTGAGAGCGGTGGTGACCGTACGTCAGCGCGGCACCGCGACCGGCTCGTCGGCCTCGTCGAACTCCCGCCTGGCCCGCTCGACCTTCCACAGGTTGTCCGCGGACCAGTCGGCGAGATGGGCGAAGATCGGCGCCAGGCTGCGGCCGAGCTCGCTGATCTCGTACTCGACCCGGGGCGGCACCTCGGGGTGGTACGTGCGCACCACCAGGCCGTCCCGCTCCATCTGGCGCAGCCGCTGGGTGAGCACCTTCGGCGTGATGGTGCGGATGTTGCGCTGGAGCTCGACGAAACGCTGCCGGCCGAACTCGTTCAGCGTCCACAGGATCGGCGTCGTCCAGCGACTGAAGACGATGTCGACGACCGGGGAGACCGGACACGCCAGTTCCGAGTCGACCTGCCCGCTCTTGGTGGTGGCACCGCTCATGGCGCCGCTGCTGCCGCCCAATTGAACCCTCCCGGGTAGTCACTTTCCTCTAGGTACCTACTTTACCCAGGATGCTAGCTTCCCGGAAGACGGTCAGCGAACCCCGCTCCCCGTCCCGCGCCATGTCCTTCCGTCCGGCTGTCCCGTCTCTGCGGAAGCCGTACACCCCGTCCCTACGGAGCCCTTCCGTCACATCCCTTAGGAGCGACATGTCGACCCAACAGTCGATGCGCCTTCCCCACCACGCCGCCGCGTCGGAACCGCCGCGCCGCCCGGGACTCATCCTGGCGTTCCTGTGCGTGGCCGGCTTCATGACCTTCCTCGATGTGTCGATCGTCAACGTGGCCCTGCCGACGATCGAGAAGGAACTGCACATCTCCCAGACGTCGTTGCAGTACATCGTCACCACCTACGGCATGCTCCTCGGCGGCTTCCTGCTGCTGACCGGCCGGCTGGCCGACGCCTTCGGCCGACGCCGGATGCTGCAGACCGGCCTCGTCCTGTTCGCCCTCGCCTCCCTGCTCGCCGGTCTCGGGCAGAACGCGGCCATGCTCATCGTGGCGCGCGGCGCCCAGGGCCTCGGAGCCGCGTTCATCGCCACCGCGGCGCTGTCGCTGCTCGCCAACAACTTCGAGGAGGGACCCGAGCGCAACAAGGCCCTCGGCGCCTGGGGCGCGCTCAGCGGTATCGCCGCCGTCGCCGGTGTCACCCTCGGCGGTGTGCTCACCGACGGTCCGGGCTGGCGCTGGATCTTCTTCGTCAACGTGCCGATCGGCCTGGTCTGCGCCCTGATCGCCCCCAAGGTCGTCGCCGAGAGCCGGACGGCCGAGCGCACCCGCTCCTTCGACGTCGCGGGCGCCGTGACGCTGACCGCCGGTCTGGTGCTGCTGATCTTCAGCCTCGGCCAGACCGTCTCCGACTCCCACGTGCCCGCGGGCCGCGTCTACGGCGGCTTCGCCCTCTCCGCGATCCTGCTCGTCTCGTTCGTGCTGATCGAGCGCCGCGCCGAGGCTCCGCTGATCCCGCTCGGCGTGTTCCGGCGCAAGTCGCTGCGCGCCTCGAACATCGTCGCCGTCCTGCTGCTCGGCACCTGCGTCACGCTGTTCTTCTTCGCCAGCCTGTTCATGCAGCAGGTCCTCGGCTGGTCGGCCCTGAAGACCGGTCTGGCCTACGTCCCGCTCGCCGTGATCGTCGCGGTCGGCGCGGGCATCGCCTCCCAGCTGGTGACCAAGGTCGCCGCCAAGCCGGTGCTGATGGTCGGCCTGACCCTGACCAGCGTGGGCATGTTCCTGCTGTGGCGGGCGCCCTCCGACGCCTCCTACGCCGTGGACCTGCTGCCCGCCTTCCTGATCTCCGGCCTCGGTCTCGGCCTGTCGTTCGTGCCGGTGCAGGTCGCCGCGTTCACCGGCACCGACGAGGACGAGTCCGGTCTGTCCGCCGGTCTGATCAACACCGCCCAGGAGGTCGGCGGCGCCCTCGGCCTGGCCGTGGCCGCCACCTACGCCTTCCGCCGGGTCGCGGAGCTGACCAAGTGGGCGGACGGGGTGCCCGCGCGGGTCACCCACGCGCGCACCGAGGTCTTCCACGACGCGTTCCTCGCGGGTGCCTGCTTCGCCGCGGCGGGCCTGCTGCTCACGCTGATCCTGCTGCCCCTCACCAGGGCGGCCGACCAGCCGGCCCCCGCCCCCGCCGCCGCCTGAGACCGGAAGACCCGCCATGCCGACGTCACCGCATCTGTCCGCCGCGGCCGAGGACTTCCTCGCCGAGAACCAGCTGTGCGCCTTCACCACCCTCCGTCCCGACGGTTCGCCCCACGTGACGCCCGTGCGCTTCACCTGGGACGGCGAGGCCGGTCTGGCACGGGTCATGACCGCGGTGACCCGGCGCAAGGCCAGGAACGTGCTGGCCCAGCCCGGCGGCCGGGTCTCCCTGTGCCAGACGGCGGGACCCCGCTGGCTCACGCTGGAAGGCACCGCCACCGTGCACCGCGACCCGTTACGCGTCCAGGAAGGGGTACGGCGGTACGCCAAGCGGTACTGGTCGCCACCGCCCGAGCCGCCGGGCCTGGTCGTGATCGAGATCCAGGTCGACAGGGTCATGGGCCTGATCTGATGCCGAGGGTGCCGGAAGTCGCCGGCACCCTCGCTCATTTCCCCCGCCCGGCCCGACTGCAGAGTCTCTGACGAAACTTGTCAGAGACCTGTACTTGCGGCCGTTCAGCTTCCCGCACTCCCCCGGAATACTGGTGAAAAATCCACTGGGAGAGGAAACATGGACCGCTTTCATGCCGATGTGATTGTCGCCGGTGCCGGCCCTTCCGGTCTGATGCTCGCCGGTGAACTCCGCCTGTCCGGTCTTTCGGTCGTCGTACTCGACCGCCTGGCCGAGCCCATGCAGCAGTCCCGGGCACTCGGATTTTCCGCCCGCACGATAGAGGAGTTCGGCCAGCGCGGACTTCTCGAGAAATTCGGTGAACTCGAGACGATACCCTTCGGTCATTTTGGTGGACTGCCCATCGATTACCGCATCATCGAGGGCGGCAATTTCGGTGTCCGGGGTGTTCCGCAGTCGAGGACCGAGGCCATTCTCCACGCGTGGGCGACCGGTCTCGGCGCCGAGGTGCGTCGCGGGCACGAGGTCGTCGGCATGACCCAGGACGACACGGGCGTCGCGGTCGAGGTGTCCTCCGCCGCCGGTGTCGAGACGCTGCGCGCCCCCTACCTGGTCGGCTGTGACGGCGCCCGCTCCACCGTCCGCCGCCTGGCCGGCGTCGACTTCCCCGGCACCAGCGCCACCATCGAGATGCTGATGGCCGACGTCGCCACCGACGAACTGCGCATCCGCCCGACCGGCGAGGTCGGCGAGTCCGGCATGGTCGTGGTGCTCCCGCTGGGTCCGCACGCCACCCGCGTCGTCGTCTTCGAACGGGGCGCCGGTGTCCGCCCGACCCAGGAACCGCCCACCTTCCCCGAGGTCGCCGCCGCGTTCGGGCGCGTGACCGGCGAGGACATCACCGGCTACCGGCCGCTGTGGACCAGCTACTTCACCGACGCCAGCCGGCAGGTCGCCGAGTACCGCAAGGGCCGGGTCTTCCTCGCGGGCGACGCCGCCCACATCCATCTGCCCATCGGCGCCCAGGGCATCAGCGCCGGCGTGGGCGACGTGGTCAACCTCGGCTGGAAGCTGGCCGCCGCGCTGAAGGGGTACGCCCCCGAGGGACTGCTGGACACCTACCACACCGAGCGCCACCCGGTCGGCGCCCGCATCGTCGCCAACACCCTCGTGCAGCGCTCCCTGTACCTCGGCGGCCCCGAGATGCAGCCCCTGCGTGAGCTCTTCGGCGAGCTGGTCGGCATCGAGGAGGTCCGCCGCCACCTGGTCGGCCTGGTCACCGGCCTGGACATCACCTACGACATGGGCGAGGGCGGCCACCCGCTGCTGGGCCGCCGACTGCCCGACCAGGAGCTGCTGGTCGGCGACGAGAAGACGAGCACGTACGAACTGCTCACCAGGGGCCGTCCGTTGCTGCTGAACCTGAAGGGCGGTGCGGCCCTCACCGAGGCCGCCGCCGGATGGTCCGACCGCGTCGACGTCGTCGCCGCGTCCCGGCCCGACCCCGACGCCCCGGCCGCCGACCTGCTGGTCCGCCCCGACGGCTACATCGCCTGGGTCGGAGCGGGCGGCTCCGCCGAGGGACTGGCCGAGGCCCTGCGGCGCTGGTTCGGCGACCCCGCCTAGGCGCTTCCCGGCCCGTGGCCCTTCGGGGCGTCGCCCACCCGACCGTTCGTCAGAAGAGGAGTTCCGAGTTGACCGGCAAGGCCGAGACACAGATGCCCACCAAGGCCGACACACAGAAGAGCGCGCCGAAGGCCGGCGAGTGGACCGAGTGCGACGTCGTCATCCTGGGTGCCGGGATCGGCGGCTCGATCACCGGCGCGATCCTGGCCCGGCAGGGCGCGAAGGTGGTGCTCGTCGACGCCGGCCAGCACCCGCGGTTCGCGGTCGGCGAGTCGCAGAACCCGCAGCTCGTGGAGTGGCTGCACATCCTCGCCGTGCGCTACGACGTCCCCGAGATCAAGCACCTGCTCGACATCAAGGCCGTCACCAAGTACATCGGTGCCCACCACGGCAGGAAGCAGAGCTTCGGTTTCGTGCGGCACGTCCCCGACCGGGAGCCGGACCCCCGCGAGGCGACGATGTTCGTCATCCCGAAGATGCTGACCGAGGCGTCGCACATGTTCCGCCAGGACACCGACACCTACTACTTCAACGTCGCCGCCAAGTACGGCTGCACCCTGCGCCAGAACTGGCGCGCCACCGACCTCGACTTCGACGACGACGGCGTCACCGTCACGGGCCAGAACGGCGAGGTCTTCCGCGCCAAGTACCTCATCGACGCCAGCGGTTTCCGCTCGCCGCTCGCCCAGAAGTTCGACCTGCGCGAGAAGCCCTCGCGGCTCCGGCACCACGCCCGCTCGATGTTCACGCACTACGTCGGCATCAAGCCCTACGACGACGTGTGCAACTATCCCGAGGCGCTGCGGCCCCCGGAGGAGTCCCCGTTCCACGGCGGCACCCTGCACCACCTGATCGAGCGCGGATGGTTCTGGATCATCCCGTTCGACAACTACAAGGACTCCCGCAACCCCATGTGCAGCGTGGGCCTCACCTTCGACGAACGGCTGTACCCGCAGCCGAAGGACATGACCCCGGACGAGGAGTTCAACCACTACCTCGACATGTACCCGGCCGTGAAGCGCCAGTTCGAGGGCGCGCGACGGGTGCGCGAGTGGATCTCCACGCCCGACCGGATCCAGTACTCGTCCAAGCAGACGATCGGCGACCGCTGGTGTCTGATGTCGCACGCCGCCGGCTTCGTCGACCCGCTGTACTCGCGCGGCCTGTCCAACACCTTCGAGGTCGTGGACGCCCTGTGCTACCGCCTCCTGGAGGCGCTGCGCGACGACGACTTCTCCGCCAAGCGCTTCGAGTACGTCGAGCGCCTGGAGCAGGGGCTGCTGACGTACAACGACATGATCGTCAACAGTTCCTACATCGCGTTCTCCCACTTCCGGCTCTGGAACGCCGTGTTCCGGGTCTGGGCCTGCTTCACCACACCCGCCACCATGCGGCAGATCCAGGCCCGCCAGGAGTTCCAGCTGGACGGCGACGACCGGCACTTCCGGGAGCTGGAGAAGTCCCCGTACCCGGGGCTGTGGTGGCCGGACAGCCACGCCTTCAAGCACCTGCTCGACGTCACCCACGAGACGTGCCTGAGCTACGAGGCCGGGGAGATCGACGGCGACAAGGCCGCCGACATCGTCTTCCAGGCCATCAACGACTGCGAGTCGGTCAACACGCCGTTCGGCTGGAAGGACGGCGAGGACCACCGCTTCTACCGGGCCACCACTCCCACGATGATCAAGTTCATGTGGTGGGCCAGCACCAACGGCCCCAAGGAGATGCGCGACCTGGGCCGCTCGATGCTCAAGGGCGTCGTCAAGTCGGCCGCGCGCGGCCGCAAGGTCTCCTGACGCACGCTCCGCCGGCAGTGCCGCGATGGGCCGTGTTTCGTCCGCGGCGCCGTTGTGGCTTGTCGCGCAGTTCCCCACGCCCCTGGGGACGCTGCAGAACCGCCCGCACGGGGGGCCGGCGCAACTCCCACGCGCCCACCCCGTGCGGGCGGACTCACCGACCTTTCTCCACCTCATCCGCTTCAACTCCGGGACACCGTGTGATCAGTCGTAGAACCCTGCTCGGCGCCGGCACCGCCGCCGCCGGTCTCGCCCTCGTACCCGCAGCCCCCGTCGCCGCCGAGGCCTCGGGGACGCCGTGGAGCCGGCTCGCCGCCAGGCTCTCGGGCCAACTCGTGCTGCCCACCGACCCCTATTACACCGTCGCCCGTCAGGTGGAGCTCGGGCAGTTCGACTCCGTCAACCCCCAGGCGGTCGCCTACTGCACGAGCGCGGCGGACGTCTCGGCCTGCGTGCGCTTCGCCCAGGACTACGGCGTCCGTACCGCGGTGCGCAGCGGGGGCCACAACTACGGCGGCTGGTCCACCACCCCGGGCATGATCATCGACGTGTCCCGGCTGAACGCCGTGACGGTGCAGAGCACCTCGTCGGTGGAGATCGGCCCGGGCGCCCAGAACGTCAACATCCTGAGCGCGCTTGCCCCGCACCACCTGGTGGTCAGCGAGGGCGGCTGCCCGACCGTGTGCGCCGGCGGCTTCCTCCAGGGCGGCGGTTTCGGCTTCCTCACCCGGCCGACGGGCATGGCCTGCGACGCGGTGACCTCCGCAGAGGTGGTGCTCGCCGACGGCCGCGTGGTCACCGCCTCCGCGCAGGAGAACGCGGACCTGTTCTGGGCGATACGCGGCGGTGGTGGCGGCAACTTCGGCGTCGTCACCAAGTTCACGGTCACCCCGCACGTGGGCGACCAGATGGCCATCAGCAACCTGATCTTCCCCTACGACCGGATGGCCGACGTCCTCGACGGCGTCGCCCGCTGGCTGGTGGACGCCCCGAGCACGATCGGCGGCGGCGCCTACGTGGTGCAGCCCGACGCGGCGCCCGGCTCGGTGCCGCAGGCCAACGTCTTCCTCGCCTCCCGCGGCACCCCCACCGAACTCGCCGGTGAGGCGGCCCGGTTGCTCGCGCTGACCGGTGCCCCACTGCAGCGGCAGGACGGCGTCATGACGTACCAGCAGCTCATGATGATGATCTTCGGCTGCGCAAATCTCACCGAGGCCCAGTGCCAGCGCTCCGGGAAGACCCCCGAGGGCACGCTGTCCCGCCCGGCCTTCGGCATCGAGCGCACCCGTCTGGGCGGCGAGCCCTACCCGGCGAGCGCCTGGGCGGACGTGATGACCGCCTTCGACGCCAACCGCCGTGCTGGGCAGGCGCGTTACCTGGACTTCCACTTCTTCGGCGGAGCCGCGAACGACGTCTCGCGCACGGCGACCGCCTACGTGCACCGGGACTCGCTCTTCTCGGTCAACTACCGCGTCCTGATCAACGATCCGGCCCAGGTGACCGACGAGGCCAAGGCGGTGGCGACCGCCTGGGCCGCGGGCGGCTTCGCCACGATCGACCCGTTGTCGAACGGCGAGACCTACCAGAACTGGATGGACCCGTTCCTGCAGGACTGGAAGACGTCGTACTACGCCGAGAACTACGCGCGGCTGTCCCGCGTCAAGGCCAAGTACGACCCGTACCGGTTCTTCTGCTTCCCGCAGTCCATAGGCGCTTGAACGCGATGAGGCCGCCGGACAACGGGGTCCGGCGGCCTCGACGGGACGGCTCGTGCGGGTCAGGGCGTACGGCCGTACCAGCCGACCAGGCGGTCGATGGCCGGGGCGTCCTCCGGGACGTCCACGACGGGGCCGAACGGCACCTGGCCGCCGCGCGGTTCGCGGGGCACCGCACGGTGCATCGCGGCCAGCGGGCCGGCCAGGACCGTCTCGTCCCACTCGGGGCTCTGGCCGGTCGCCTTGGCCAGGTCCCAGGTGTGCAGCACGAACTCGTTGGTGTAGATGACCGCGGCGACGGCGCCCGGCACCGGACCCCAGGGCAGGCCGATCTCCCGGCCCAGGACCGCGGGGTCCGTCCAGACGGACGCCAGTTCCTTCGTCCCGGCCGCCCAGGCCTCGGCCCAGGCACCGTCGGCGACGTCCTCGGCGAAGTGCGGGACGCTGAAGAACTGTCCTCCGGCCCCGATCACGGCGACCCTGCGGAGCACGGAGACCAGGTGATTGGCCAGTTGGCGCACCGAGTAGTCGGGGCACGGCGTGGTGGTGTCGTACTGCTCGGGCCGCACCGCGGCGAGCACGTCGCCGGCCAGGTCGACGGCCTTCAGCAGTCCGTTGCGGGGATCGGAGGGCGCCGGCGCACCTGCGGGCGGGTTCACGGGATTCGTCATGCCGTCGAGTCTTCCGGCCAAACAGGCCACCCTCCGGCCACTTTCCACGAAAGGCTGATCACTGATGCGAGCTGACCGATTGGTGGCGGCTCTGCTCTTCCTCCAGGCGCGCGGCCGGGTGACCGCCGCGGAGCTCGCAGCGGAGCTGGAGATCTCCGAACGCACCGCGCGACGCGACCTGGAGGCCCTGATCGCCTCCGGCGTCCCCGTGTACGCGCAGCGCGGCAGGGGCGGCGGATGGCGACTGGTCGGCGGTGCGCGCACGGACCTCACCGGGCTCACCTCCCCGGAGGTGCGGGCGCTGTTCCTGGCCGCGGGCTCCTCGGGTGGCTCGCCCGAACTGCGCTCCGCGCTGCGGAAGTTGCTGCGCGCGGTGCCGGAGCCGCTGCGGCCGCAGGCCGAGGCGGCGTCCCGGGCCCGGATCGTCGACGAACTGGACTGGTCGCGCACCGCCGTGACGGCGGGTGGCCCGCACCACACGGCCCTGGAGCGCGCGGTACTGGACGGGGTACGGGTCCGGCTCGGCTACGCCCGCCCCGGCGACGAACCGCACGAACGCACCGTGGACCCGCTCGGCCTCGTCCTGAAGGCGGGGCACTGGTACCTGGTGGCCGGCACCGCGCACGGTCTGCGTTCCTTCCGGCTGGGCCGCGTGATCTCGGCCGAGCCGACGGGCGAGCCGGTCCGCCGCCCCGCCGGCTTCGACCTGGCCGACGCCTGGCGCTCGCTCGCCACCCGCCTGGAGGACCGTCTGCTCGCCGCGACGGTCGTGGCGCACGCGGACCAGGACGCGCTGCCCCTGCTCCAGCGGCTGTTCGACGGGCGGCTGAGCATCGGCCGGCTGCTGCCGGACGGCAGGCGGGAGATCGAGGCCAAGGGGCCGTCGGTGGAGGTGCTGGCCGCGCAGCTGACGGGTCTGGGGGCCCGGGTGGAGGTGGTGGGCCCGCCCCGGGCCCGCGCGCACCTGGCCCGGCTCGGCCAGGAACTCGCGGCGCACTACGGGGCCCTTCAGGGGATGACGACCCCATAGTCACTTTCCTCTAGGTACCTACTATACGGAGGATGCTAACGTCGAAGACAGAGCCCGACCGCTGCCAACTCTCCCTCTTCTTCACGCCTTTCTTCTTCACGACCTTGGAGTTCTCATGATCGTTGTCACCGGAGCCTCCGGAAACGTCGGCCGTCCCCTCGTCGAGGCCCTCACCACGGCGGGCGAGAAAGTCACGGCCGTCTCCCGCAGCCCCCTGTCCTACGACCTTCCGGAGGGAGCGCGGCATGTCCGCGCCGACCTCGCCGATCCCCTCACCCTCGGCCCCGCGCTGGACGGCGCGGACGCCCTGTTCATCCTGCTGGCAGGCGAGCTGCTCGGCGGCGGCGCGCCCGCCGCCGAGGTCCTGGCCGCGGTCCGGGAGGCCGGCGTGCGGCGCGTGGTGCTGCTCTCCTCGCAGATCAACGGCACCCGCCCCGACGCCCTCTCGCACGGCCGGCTGCGGGAGTTCGAAGAGGCCGTACGCTCCTCGGGCCTGGACTGGACGATCCTGCGTCCGGGCGGCTTCGCCTCCAACGCCTACGCCTGGATCGAGACCGTCCGCACGCAGCGCGCGGTGATCGCCCCGTTCGCCGACGTGGCGCTGCCGGTCGTGGACCCGGCGGACATCTCCGAGGTCGCCGCCGTCGTCCTGCGCGACGAGGGCCACTCCGGGCAGACCTACGAGCTGACCGGCCCGGCCGCCGTCACCCCGCGCCAGCAGGCGGCGGCGCTGGCGAAGGCGCTCGGCGAGGAGGTGGGTTTCGTGGAGCTGACCCGCGAACAGGCCCGCGAGCACATGGCGCAGTTCATGCCCGAGCCGGTGATCGAGGGCACCCTCGACATCCTCGGCGAGCCGCTCCCCGCCGAACAGCGGGTCAGCCCCGACGTCGAGCGGATCCTCGGCCGCCCGGCGGGCTCCTTCGCCGGATGGGCCGAGCGCAACGTCCACGCCTTCAAGTGACGGCGTCCTGAGCCAGTGCCGCCGGCGCCTTCGAGCAACTCCGCGCCGCGGCCCCCAGCACCGCCCCGGACCCGCACATCCCCCGCCGGGTCCGGGGCGGGCCATCCGCACGAGCGAACGCAGGGAGACCGTCCATGGAAGCCGCAGCGACCGACGCCGCGACCGCGACCGCGCGACTGCTCCACCTCACGCGTGAGGCACCCCCGGCCGATCCGGAGCAACTGGGGGACTGGCTGGACGCTGCCGCCGCGCAGCTCGGATCGACCCTCACCCACCTGACCGCCCTGTGCGGCACACTCCGCGACGCCACGCCGCTCAGCTTTCACCACCCGCAACTGACCCGGTGCGCCGCCCACTTGGCCGAGGCCTCGACAACCTGGGACCAGCTCCGATCGAACCGCACCTGCCTCGGGGTCCTCTGACCGTCAGGACACCGGGACCCGGGTGAAGCGGCCCGCCACGTGCAGGTCGGACTCGACGAGGTCGGCGGTTCGGCGGAGTTCGGGAAGGATGTCCCGTACGCACTCCTCGACCGTGTGCCGGGCGGCGTGCACCGCGACGTCCAGGGCGGCGACGGTGTGGCCCGTGTGGTCGCGGACCGGGACCGCGATGGAGCGCAGGCCCTCCTCCAGTTCCTCGTCGACCACGGCGTAGCCCTGGGAGCGGACGTCACCCAGGTCGGCCGCTACGCCCGGCGTGTCCGCCAGCAGGACCCGGCCCATCGACGTCGCGTACGCGGGCAACCGGGTGCCCACCGTGATGTCGACGCTCATCACGCGGCGCGTGGCGACCCGGGCCGTGTACTGGATGTCGGTTCCGGACAGGACCGACAGCGAGGTCGACTCGTGGACGCGGGCGGCGAGTTCGGTCATGTGCGGCGCGGCGATCTCGGGGAGGGACGTGCGGGAGAGGGGCGGGAAGCCGAGGGACAGGACGCGGGGGGTCGGTGCGAACAGGCGGTCCTCGGCGCGTACGAGGCCGAGGTGCTCGTACGTGATCAGGGCCCGGCGTGCCGTCGCCCGGGGCAGGCCCGTCGCCTGGGCGACCTGGGTGAGGGTCAGGGCGGAACGTCCCTCGCCGAAGGCGGTCAGCACCGTCAGGCCGCGGGCCAGGGACTCGACGAACTCCCGGCCCAGTTCCTGCTTCGACGCGCCGGTCCAGGTCGCCAGGCCGGACGGCGGCGGCGTGGGGTGAGGAGGGGGCGCCGCGGCCAGGTCGGCCTCCATCGCCCGTACCGCGGCGCGCAGGCGGGGGAGGAGGGTGGCGCGGAGGTCCGCCGCGGTGTGCCGGCTGGTGTGGCTCACCACGTTCGCGGCGCACGCGACGCGTCCGGTGCGCGGGTCCCGTACCGGCACGGAGACCGCGACCAGCCCCGGCTCGATCAGTTGGTCGTCCAGGGCGCAGTCGTCCAGGCGGGCCGCCGCGACCCGGCGCTCGAAGCTGCCGTCGTCGCCGTGCCCGGCCGGTGACTCCCTGGGCGGTACCGCGGGAAAGCCGCGGTCCTCCGGGTCCGCCGCCCGGCGTTCGCGCCACGCCCGCCAGTCGGCGTCCGTCCACTCGGTCGCGAACAGGGCGCCCGGTGCGGTGCGTTCGGCCGGCAGGAGGTCGCCGATGCGGAAGCTGAGGGACATCGCGCGGCGGCGGGTGGCCTGGTGGATGAAGCGGATGCCGTCGCGGTCGGCGACGGCCAGGGACACCGACTCGTCCAGCTCGTCGGCGAGGGCGTCCGCGTGCGCGTCCAGGAGCGCCGGCAGACGGAGGGCGGCGAGGTAGGCGTTGCCCAGTTCCATCAGGCGGGGGGCGAGGACCGCGTCGCGGCCGTCGAGGCGGACGTACCCCATGCGGGCCAGGGTGGCGGTGACGCGGTCGACCGTGGAACGGGCCAGGCCCGTCGCCCGTTCCAGCGCGCTCAGACTCAGCGTGCCGCCCGCCTCCGTGAGCCGGTGCAGCACGGCGACCCCGCGGATCAGTGGCGCGACCGCCTCGGCCGGTACGACGGGAGAGGCGGCGTCGAGATCGGGGTCGGGGTTCGCGGGCATCGGCTCTCCGGTACGGCGGTCACGGCAGCCCTACCGTAATGCGCCCGGGCGCTGAGCAGGTCGGACGGCGACCCTCTGCCGGCCGCCTCCCGGCCTCACCCTCGCGTCACCGCCACCTGATAGCCCCCTGACCCGTCCACCCCCAGCACCTCGACCCGGACCCTGCTCTTCGCGTCGCTGAACACCTCACCGGGTGCGTAGGTCGCGTCGGACAGTTCGGCCTGGACGTTCGGGCTGCGGGTGCAGCCGCCGCTGTCGGGGTGGGAGTCGTAGACCTTCACCGGTCCCATCCCGGTGTCCACGTCGGCGTCGACCTCGTAGACGAGGACGCCGGGGCGGCAGACCGCCTCGTCGTTGCCTTCGGGGGTGCGCAGTTCCAGGGCGTACCCGGTGTGCGGGCCGAGGGGGATGAAGACCAGTTTCGGGCCGCCCGCGCGAGCCAGCGGGGTGAGGGTGTACTCCGCCGTGCCGCGGGTCGACGCGCAGCTGACCTGTGTGGGGTCGAGCCAGCCGAGCTTCCACTTGTGCCAGCCGAGGAAGTCGTTGTTGGCGCCCCAGTCCTCGCTCATGATGTCCCAGTGGCCGACCGACCCCCCGCCTTCCTGGGTGTACAGGTCGGGCAGTCCGAAGGCATGCCCGTTCTCGTGCGGCAGCACGCGGTAGCCGGTCCGGGCGTACGAGCCCGAGCCGTCGTCCTGGCGGGAGTAGACGAAGGACGCGTTGGCGATGGGGACGCCGTCCGCGACGGGGGCGTCCGCGTTGCCGGCGAAGGTGACGGACAGGACCGTGTCCAGGGCGGACGGCCCCGCGTTCGGGGTCACCAGGACGTTCAGGAAGTCGTAGGTGCGGAAGTCGACCTGGGGATCGGCGGCGCTCACGATGTCCTGGAGCAGCTCGCGGTAGCCGGGGTCGAAGGGGGCGCCGCGCTCTATGCCGTAGGCCTTGAACGGCTTCGGCATGCGCAGCCAGTGCCGGATCGGGGTCTCGGGGCGGTAGTCGAGGCGGCCGTAGGAGGCGGTGCGATACCACTGGCGGGTCTTCGGGAAGAACTCGCGGAAGCGGTCGAGGGCGTCGCCCGGGCCCGGCGCGTCCGAGAAGTCGATCATCAGGGTCAGGGCGTGGACGGTGCCCGTCGAGCGGGAGTAGCCGGCCGTGGTGGGCACGCCCTCGGACATCTGGACGGTGCGGTTGCCGTTGATCAGGCAGGGGGTGAGCGCGGCGCTGCGGGCCATCGCGGTCGGGCCGGCTGCCGTGCGGCCCGTCCTGAGGTGTGCCGTGCCGGCGGAGGTGGCGACCATCAGGATGAGCGCGGTCGCGGCGGCGACGGCGGCCGCCCGGCGCGGGGGTATCCGACGGCTGAGCGGCATGCACGGGCCTTTCGTCCATGGCAGCCGCCGTTCCCGGGCTGCGCCCTTTCGATCACCCTGGTTCGGGGAAAGGACGACCGCCCGCTGAACGAGTCCGAACGGGGTCCGAACCGCGCTCTCAGCGGGACCCGGACGGTGTCCGCGGCAGGTCCGGGCGGGGTCCGAGCGCGGGGTCCGGACGGAATCTGGACCGGGCTGAGACGGGTCGGGGCGGGATCCGGACAGGGTGTGAGCGGGGTCCGGACGGGATCCCAGGGGCCGGTCCGGGCGGGGTTCGGACGGGGTGAGCGGGTTCCGGGCGGGATCTCGACCGGTCCGGGCAGGGGCGGGGCGGGGCATGAGCGGGGTCGGGCGGGATCTGGGCCGGGTCTGAGCGGGGTAGGAGCGGGGTCCGGGGGGCGTTCGGACGTCCGGGTGGGGGCTGAGCCGGGTTCGGGCGCGGGGCGGGGTCCCGGCCGGCCCGGGCGGGGTCTCAGCCGCGTCTGGACCGGGGGCCTGGTGGGGGCCGAAGCGGACTGGGAACGGGCGGGGGCCGAACCGAGTCCGAGCCGGGCCCGAAGGGTGTTCTGCCGGGTAAACGCGGGTGTGACCCAGGTCACAAAAAATCAGGTCGGGTCCGGGAAATAACCGGGGACGCTTTCCCCGTTTAACCCTTCGTCCGAGCGAAACGGGGAACGTCTCCCCGGATCGCAGCCCCATCGGCGAGATCGACCACGCAGCCCGTCGATGGGCCCAGAACCAGAGGAGGACACCGTGACCGCCACGACGACCGCGCAGCCCGCACAGCGCAAGGTGACCCGGCCCCGCGCCGACGCCCTGCGCAACCGGGAGCGGATCGTCACCGCCGCCCGCGAGATGTTCACCGAGTACGGCCCCGACGTGCCACTCGACGAGATCGCCCGCCGGGCCGGCGTCGGCAACGCCACGGTGTACCGCAACTTCCCCGACCGCGACGCGCTCGTCCGCGAGGTCGTCTGCTCCGTCATGGACCGGACGGCGGAGGCGGCCGAGCAGGCGCTCGCGGAGCACGGGGACGCCTTCGAGGCGCTGGAGCGTTTCGTGCACACGTCAGCCGACGAACGCGTCAGCGCCCTGTGCCCGATGGTCTCCAGCACCTTCGACAAGAACCACCCCGATCTCGAAGCGGCCCGCGAGCGGTGCGAGCAGATCATCGAGGAGGTCATGGACCGCGCCAGGTCGGCCGGCCAGCTCCGCCCCGATGTCGGCGTCGGCGACCTGATGGTCGCCGTTGCCCAGCTCAGCCGGCCGCCGGCCGGCATGGACTGCCTCGGCGGCGACCGCTTCGTCCACCGTCATCTGCAGCTGTTCCTGGACGGACTGCGGGCCCCGGCCCGCTCGGTCCTGCCGGGTGCGGCCGCCACCATGGAGGATCTGCGCCGGCAGTGACCGACCCGACCGATTAGTTCAGCGCTCCACACCAGTCCCAATCTCCGAACCGCACGGCCGTCGACGAGGACCGGCCGTCGGCCTTCGTCTCCGTTTTTCGAAGCTTCCGAAGCCTTTCGAAGCTTGCCGAAGCTATCCGTCACGAAGTCCCGAAGTGGGTACACCCATGTCTGAAACAGCCGCAAAGGCTCCCGGCAGCACCCCAGGTGCCGCCGACTCCAATCGCTGGAAGGCGCTCGTCTTCATCGCGCTGGCCCAGCTGATGGTCGTCCTCGACGCCACCATCGTGAACATCGCGCTGCCCTCCGCCCAGCACGACCTGGGCATCTCCGACGGCAACCGGCAGTGGGTCGTCACGGCCTACGCGCTCGCCTTCGGCGGTCTGCTGCTCTTCGGCGGCCGCATAGCCGACCTGTGGGGCCGCAAGCGGGCCTTCGTCATCGGCCTGACCGGCTTCGCCGCCGCCTCCGCGCTCGGCGGGGCGGCCACCACCGGCGCCATGATGTTCGGCGCCCGCGCCCTGCAGGGCGTCTTCGGCGCCATGCTCGCGCCCGCCGCGCTCTCCCTGCTCGCCGTGATGTTCACGGACGCCAAGGAGCGCGCCAAGGCCTTCGGCATCTACGGCGCGATCGCTGGCGGCGGCGGCGCCGTCGGCTTCATCCTCGGCGGTGTGCTGACCGAGTACCTGGACTGGCGCTGGACGTTCTTCGTCAACATCCCGTTCGCCATCGTCGCGGCGCTCGGCGCGTACTTCGTCATCCGTGAGCCCGAGGGCGGCCGCAACCGCAACCCGCTCGACATCCCCGGTGTGCTGCTGTCCACCCTGGGTCTGATCTCGCTGGTCTACGGCTTCACCCGGGCCGAGACCGACGGCTGGGGCGACTCCATGACCGTCGGCCTGTTCATCGCCTCCGCCGTCCTCCTGCTGGCCTTCGTCGTCACCGAGGCCAGGGTCAAGGCGCCGCTGCTGCCGCTGCGCGTGGTGACCGACCGCAACCGCGGCGGCATCTACCTCTCGCTCGGCATCGCCATTATCGCGATGTTCGGCACCTTCCTCTTCCTGACCTACTACCTCCAGGTCGTGAAGGGCTTCTCGCCGATCAAGACCGGCTTCGCCTTCCTGCCGATGATCGCCGGCATGATGGTCGGCTCCACCCAGATCGGCGCCCGTCTGATGACCCGGGTCCCGGCCCGGCTGCTGATGGGCCCCGGCTTCCTGGTCGCCTCGGTCGGCATGCTGCTGATGACGCAGCTGGAGATCGGCTCGTCGTACGCCTCGACGATCCTGCCCGCCATGCTGCTGCTCGGTCTCGGCATGGGTACGGCGTTCATGCCGGCCATGTCCCTGGCCACCCTGGGCGTCGAGCCCCGGGACGCCGGTGTCGCCTCCGCGATGGTCAACACCTCGCAGCAGGTGGGCGGCGCGATCGGCACCGCCCTGCTGAACACGATCGCCGCGTCCGCGACGACCGCGTACATCAAGGACCACATCGCCGGTGCGGCCTCCAAGTCGCAGCAGCAGCTGGTGGCCCTGCAGGGCCAGGTGCACGGCTACACCAACGCGATCTGGTTCGCCGTCGGCATGCTGGTGGCCGCCGCGGTCATCGTGGTGACGCTGGTCAACGCCGGCACCCCCGGCTCGAACACCGTCGCCGGCTCCGAGGAGGGCGTCGAGGACGAACTCGCCGTCCCGGTGGTCGCCCACTGACGGCCCCCGACCGGCCGTAGCCGTACCCCTTCGGAATCACCGACCATCCGTACGCAGGGGGAAGGGGACGCCCCCCGCGTACACCCCGGGACCTGCCCTGGTCTTCGCTGAGTGAGCGGCTCAGCGGAGCCAGGGCAGGTCCGCGCCCGCCTCGTTGGGCTGCAGGCCCTCGGCGACGATCTGCATGATCTCGCCGAGGGTCTCCTGCTGTTCGGGGGTCAGCCGCGCGAAGACGGCCTGCCGGACGGCCGTGACATGGCCAGGCGCGGTGCGCTCCAGCACCTCCCGGCCGGCCGGCGTCAGGACCGCGAACTGGCCGCGCTTGTCGGAGGGGCAGTCCTCGCGGCGCACCCAGCCGTTCTTCTCCAGCCGGGCGATCGCGTGCGAGAGCCGGGAGCGGGTGATCTTCGACTTCATCGCCAGCTCGGTCATCCGCAGCCGCTGGCGCGGGGCCTCGGCGAGGCCGACGAGGAGGCCGTAGTACATGTGCGGCATGCCCGCGTCCCGCTGGAGCTGACGGTCGAGGTGGTCCTCGAGGAGCGTCGTGGCGTGCCAGTAGGAGCGCCAGATGCGCTGTTCCTCATCGGTGAGCCAGCGGGGCTCGGTCTCGTCAGCGGATGCGGATGCCGTATTCATGTATCTACTGTACGAGGCCTCTCCTTGAAAATTAAACAAATGCGGCGTAAGCTCCGTTCAGAGAGTTTGAGAATTCAACCATCAGGGAGCTGTCGTCATGTCCGCCGCCACGCAGGAGCGCATGCCCGCGCTCTACCTCAGCCACGGCGCCCCGCCGCTCGCGGACGACCCGATCTGGCCCGGTGAACTCGCCGCCTGGTCGGCAGACCTGCCCCGCCCCAAGGCGATCCTCATGGTCTCCGCCCACTGGGAGGAGGCCCCGCTCGCTCTCGGCGCGGTACGCACGGTCCCGCTGGTCTACGACTTCTGGGGCTTCCCCGAGCACTACTACCAGGTGCGCTACGAGGCACCGGGCGCCCCCGAACTCGCCGAGTCCGTGCGCAAGTTGCTGCGCGCCCCGGGCACCCCCGTGCAGGACATCCCGGACCGCGGCCTGGACCACGGCGCGTACGTGCCGCTCGTCGAGATGTTCCCGGCCGCAGACATCCCGGTCCTGCAGATCTCCATGCCGACCCTCGACCCGGTCAGGCTGATGGAGATCGGCCGCAAGCTGGCGCCGCTGCGCGACGAGGGTGTACTGATCGTCGGCTCCGGGTTCTTCACCCACAACCTGGCCGCCCTGCGCCACGCCGGCAGCGGCGTGCCGACCTGGTCCTCGGAGTTCGACGACTGGGGGCACCGGGCGCTGGAGAACCGGGACTGGGACAGCCTGCTCGACTTCCTCGACAAGGCCCCGGCCGGCCGCTACGCCCACCCGCGCACCGAGCACTTCGCCCCGCTGTTCGTCACGATGGGCGCCGCGGAGGCGGCCGGTGAGCTGGACGGGCAGAAGTCGGTGATCGACGGCTTCTGGATGGGGATGGCGAAGCGGTCGGTGCAGTTCGGCTGAGAGGCCCTGCCTGCGGCCCCTGCAGCCCGCCTCAGAGCTCCTTCTCGTACCAGGCGACGTCCCAGTAGCGGCCGAACTTCCGGCCCACCTCCCGGTAGGTGCCGACGTGCCGGAACCCGAAGCGTTCATGCAGCCGCGTGGACGCTTCGTTGGGCTGGGCGATGCCCGCGTACGCGCGGTGCAGGTCCTCGCCGGCCAGGGACGCGAAGAGGGCCTTGTAGAGGAGGGTGCCGATGCCGCGTCCGCCCGCGTGCGGGGCGACGTACACCGTGACCTCCACCGAGGTCCCGTAGGCGGGCTTGGGCCGGTAAGGGCTGGATGTGGCGTAACCCAGAATTTCCTGTGTGTCCGCGTCTGCGGCAACCTTCAGGCGGTGCGGTCCGTCTTCAGGGTGGGAGAGCAGCCAGGGGCGGCGCTCCTCGGCAGTGAACACAGCCGTATCGAATGTGATCGGCGTCTCACGTACGTAGTGGTTGTAGAGGTCGGTGAGGGCTTCGAGGTCAGCCTCGACTCCCGGTCTGACCTGCACCTCCGTACGCTGCGGCGACATCTGGCCTCCTCGTGTGGCCGGACAGGGTACTGCATGATCAGAAAAATGGGAGGACGGGTTGGGAATTCTGTCCGGATTCCAGTCGTTGTTTCCAACGGATGCAGGGCACCCGACCACAGTGCTGAGCGGTACTCGAAGGCGAGTGCCCGGCGTCTGAGACAGGACAACCCGCCAGCCCACCATTGCAAGGGAGCACGCATGGCAACCCGTGCCGTCGCCCGTCGTCAGTCCGCCACCGGCGAGACCGTCGACACGGCAAGCAGTGTTCGCGCACATGGCGGCGAGATCGCAGACCGCGACCTGGTCGGCATGTACCTCGACGAGATAGCGCGCACACCGCTGCTCGACGCCGCCAAGGAGGTCGAGCTGTCCCAGATCATCGAGGCGGGTGTGTTCGCGCGACAGGTTCTCGACGGGTACGAGGAGTCCAAGGCCGACGCCTCCCGCGAGGAGCTGGAGGCCCTGGTCGCCGAGGGCGAGCGGGCCAAGGACGTCTTCATCCGCTCCAACCTCCGCCTGGTCGTGGCCGTGGCCCGCCGCTACCCCCGCAGCGGTCTGCCCCTGCTCGACCTGATCCAGGAGGGCAACGCGGGTCTGGTGCGCGCGGTCGAGAAGTTCGACTACGCCAAGGGCTTCAAGTTCTCGACCTACGCGACCTGGTGGATCCGTCAGGCCATCACGCGCTCGATAGCCGACCAGTCCCGCACCATCCGGCTGCCCGTCCACCTGGTGGAGGAGCTGGGCCGGATCCGCCGTGTCCAGCGCGAGTTCAACCGTGAGCACGGCCGCGACCCGGAGCCCGCGGAGATCGCCGCCGAGCTCGGCTCCACCGCGGACCGGGTGATCGACGTCCTGGACTGGGCCCGTGACCCGGTCTCCCTCAACATGTCGGTGGACGACGAGGGCGAGACCCAGTTCGGCGACCTGCTGGAGGACACCTCGGCGGTCTCGCCGGAGCAGTCGGTCCTGACCCTCCTGCGCAGCGAGGAACTGGACGACCTCATCGGCCGCCTCGAACCGCGCACCGCGTCCATCATCAAGATGCGCTACGGCATCGAGGACGGCCGCGAGCGCACGCTGACCGAGGTCGGCAAGGAGCACGGGCTGACGCGCGAGCGCATCCGTCAGATCGAGAAGCACGCCCTGCTGGAGCTGAAGAAGCTGGCCCGCAGCACCGGCTTCGAAGCGGCGGCGTAGGGCGCCGCAGAGCCACCCTGCCGGTGGGCACCGGGACGCGCGGGCGGCCCGGTGCACGGCGGTCGGCGTGCGACGGTCGGTGACCGCGTACGCCGGGTGGCTCAAGACAGCGCAAACATGGCGGTGTTACGCCGCTTCAACCGTCGAAGGCGGGGAACAAGACTTCAGGGCACGGGAGTTCGACCCACAAGGCCGACCCTGAAGCCTCAAAAGGTCCAGTCCAGACGACCTCTGACCCCCCGACCGCCCGGTCCCCCGACCACTGGACTCCCTGACCCCTCGAGCCAAGTCCCGACGCACATCCCCCCCGGCGCCGGGACCTTCCCGAGTCGGGCTTCGGCGCCCTTCCCCCCGGGCGCCGGGGCCCGGCTTCTTTCCGCGCCGATCGCGGGCCCTTCGGGTCGTGCGGGCGTGCCGGAGGGCGGGTCACCCCGGACCTGAACCCCGGGGTGGCCCGCCGAATGGCAGATTGTGCCACACCGGCATAGCCTGCCGGCGTGAGCAGCTCCACCCCCGCACCGGACCAACGCCCGCCCTCGCTCTCCCTCACCGAGCGGCGCAAGGCCGCGACCAGAATGGAGATCGCCCGCGCGGCGGCCGGACTGTTCATGCGTCAGGGCCTGCGAGCCACTCGGGCGGAGGACATCGCGCAGGCCGCGGGTGTCGCGCCGCGCACGTTCTACCGCTACTTCGCGACCAAGGAGGAGGCCGTCGCCCCGCTGTACGCGACCGGCGCCCAGCGCTGGTCGGACGCGGTCGCCGAGGCCCCCGCCGACCTCTCCGTGCCCGAGGCCCTGGCACACGCGGTCCGGCACACCTTCACCCCGGGCGCGGGCGTCTCCACGTCCTCCTGGGACTTCGTTCGCACCCTGATCCGCCTGACCGACACGAGCCCGGCGCTCGGCAAGGTGTGGGCCGAGGTGTGCCACGAGGGGGAGGGCAGACTGGCGGAGGTGCTGGAGGAGCGGTTGCGTGACGACAACGTTGGCACGGGCTCCGGTTCCTCCCCGCTGCTGCGGTTCGCCGCCGCGGTGGCCTGTGCCGCGGTGAGGGTGGCCGTGGAGGCGTGGGCGGCCGGCGAGGCACCGCCGACGGGGCCGACGGGCCCCGCGGCGATCGCGCTGCGGAACCTGGAGGCGCTGCGGGACTTTCCGTGGGGGGAGATCGCGGGGGAGGGGCGGTAGGACGCCGGTATCCCCGGCCCGCCTCCGCCTCACCCACCCCCTGCCCGCAGCAGCCGTCCCCCCAACTCCCGTACACACTCCGCGAGTTCCGTCGGCTCCTGCACGGTGAATTCGAAGCCCGCCAGAGCCAGGCGGACCGCGGTCCAGTCCGGGGTGTCGCTGACCGTGGCCCGCAGGCGGCAGGACGCGGGGCCCAGCGGTTGTGGCGCCCCCAGCCACGCGGGCAGGCGCGCGGCGACGGCCTCGGCGGGGGCGGCGAAGGTGACCTCGAAGTCGTAGGACTCCTGCTGCCGCTGCATGGAGCGGCGCAGGTATTCGGCCGCGCTCCCCGTCGGCAGCTCCCGTGGGGTGAAGCGGGCGCCCGTCGCGAACGGGTCGCTCACCCGGTCGACGCGGAACGTCCGCCAGTCGGCGCGATCGAGGTCGTAGGCGACGAGGTACCAGCGGCGCCCGGTCGAGACCAGCCGGTACGGCTCCGTGAGGCGCCGCGACCCGGTGCCGTCCTTCGCGCGGTAGGCGAACCGCAGCCGCTCGTGCCCCGCCACCGTGGAGGCCATCACGGTCAGCGTCTCGGGCGCGATGCTCGCCCCGTCCCCGCTGGTCAGCGGCATCGTCGCGGCCTGCAGTGTGGAGACGCGGTGGCGCAGCCGGGAGGGCAGCACCTGCTCCAGTTTGGCCAGGGCCCGTACGGACGCCTCGTCCACCCCCTCCAGCGCGTGCCCGGCGCCGGCGCGCAGGCCGACCGCGATCGCCACCGCCTCCTCGTCGTCGAGCACGAGCGGGGGCATCGCCTTGCCCGCGACCAGCCGGTAGCCGCCGTCCGACCCCATCGTGGCCTGCACGGGATAGCCGAGTTCGCGCAGCCGGTCGATGTCGCGCCGGACCGTGCGCCGCGAGACCCCGAGCCGCTCGGCGAGCTCGCCGCCGGGCCACTCGCGCGGCGTCTGGAGGAGGGAGAGGAGCTGCAGGAGCCGTGCCGGGGTGTCCGTCGTCATGGGTTCGAGGATGCCCTACCACTAGGACATGGTCTGACCTACTGGAGTCGTAGCTTCACGGTATGACCTCCACCGAAACACCTGACGTGAGTACGGCCGTCGTAGCGGACCGACGTCGCTGGTTCGCGCTCGCGATCGTGATGACCGCGGCCTTCATGGACCTCGTCGACGTCACGATCGTCAACATCGCGATCCCCTCGATCCAGCGGGACGCGGGAGCGTCCTTCAGCCAGATCCAGTGGATCACCGCGGGGTACGCGCTGGCCTTCGCCGCCGGTCTGATCACGGGCGGACGCCTCGGTGACATTCACGGACGCAAACGGCTGTTCCTCGTCGGCATCGGCGGCTTCACCCTCGCCTCCGCGCTGTGCGGCTTCGCCGCGAACCCGGAGATGCTGGTCGCCTCGCGGATCCTGCAGGGCGGCATGGCGGCGATGATGGTGCCGCAGGTCCTCTCGATCGTGCACGCGACCTTCCCGGCGCACGAACGCGGCAAGGTCTTCGGCCTGTTCGGCGCGATCGTGGGTCTGGGCGCCGTCACCGGACCGCTGCTCGGAGCGCTGCTGACGGAGTGGAACCTCTTCGGTCTCGCATGGCGCCCCATCTTCCTGATCAACCTGCCCGTCGGCATCGCAGGCCTTGTCCTCGGCAGCCGCTTCATCACCGAGTCCAGGGCCCCGCGCGCGATGAAACTGGACCTGGTGGGCGTCGCGCTGGTCACGCTGGGCCTGCTGATGCTGCTCTACCCGCTGACCCGCGGTCGCGAGCTGGGCTGGCCGCTGTGGGGGTACGGCTCGATGGCCGGCGCGGTCGTGGTCTTCGGGGTGCTGGTGGCGTACGAGCGGAGGAAGGCGGTCCGGGACGGCTCGCCGTTGATCGAGCTCTCGCTGTTCCGCGTCAAGAGCTTCGCGGCCGGGATCGCCGTGCAGACCGTCTTCGGTGTCGCGCTCGGCGTGTTCTTCCTGGTGTGGACGCTGTACATGCAGGTCGGGCTGGGCTGGAGCCCACTGCGGGCGGGGCTCACGGGCGTTCCGTTCTCGATCGCGGTCTCCACGGCGGCCGGGCTGTCCGTGCAGCAGCTCGTGCCCCGGTTCGGGCGCGGGGTGCTCCAGGCGGGCGCGCTGCTGATGGCGGTCGGCGTGCTGCTCTACATCGGGGAGTCCGAGCGGTACGGGCCGGCCATCGCCTCCTGGCAGATGGCGCTGCCGCTGGTCGTGATGGGCATCGGCATGGGGTTGATCGTCGCGCCGCTGACGGACGCGGTGCTGTCGGACGTACCGCGCGAGCACGCGGGCTCGGCGTCCGGGCTGATCAACACCGTGCAGCAGATGGGCAACGCCCTGGGGCTCGGACTGGTGTCGGTCGTGTTCTTCGGTGAGGTCGGCGACCGGCTGCGGCCCGCCCAGGTGGGGCCGGCGTTCGTGAACGCCTTTCAGCACGCGCTGGTGTGGGTGGCGGTCGTCATGGGCGCGATCTTCGTGCTGATGTTCGCGCTGCCGAGGCGGCCGGCCCAGCATGTCGAGGGTGGCGGTACGGCCTCGTCCGGGCGCTCCGTGCGCGAGGAGGAGCCGCAGCTGGTCGGCTGATCCGCCGCCGGGTCGTCCAAGGGTCCGTCCTCCATGCCATGGGGAGGGCGGGCCCTTCGTCTGTGCGTACCTGCCTTGACGCCCGTTTGTGTCCGCTCCATGCCCGAACCTGTTTACTTTCCGGAAATGCGGGCGTAGCCTCACGACTGAGGCCACAAGTTCGGGCATCAATCGGAAACAGTCGGACATCGGGTCGGAGGCGAACGGACATGTACGCACCGGAGCGGCAGCAGGAGATCCTCCGGCTCGCCCGTGACGGCGGCCGGGTGGACGTCGTGTCGCTGGCCGAGGAGTTCCAGGTCACGGCGGAGACGATCCGCCGGGACCTCAAGGCACTCGACCGCGCCGGCCTGGTCCGCCGGGTGCACGGCGGCGCCATCCCGGCCGGACGTCTCGACTTCGAGCCGGACCTCGCCGAGCGCGAGGGCACCTCCGCCGACGAGAAGGACCGCATCGCCAAGGCGGCCGTCGCGGAACTGCCCGTCGAGGGCACCCTGATCCTCGACGCCGGCACGACGGTGGCCCGCCTCGCGGCCGCCATCCCGCTGGAGTCCTCCCTCACCGTCGTCACCCACAGCCTGCCCATCGCTGCCCGCCTCGCCGACCACCCCGGCATCCAGCTCCACCTGGTCGGCGGGCGCGTACGGCACCGTACGCGCGCCGCCGTGGACGCCTGGGCGCTGCGCGCGTACGGAGAGATCCGGGCGGACGTCCTCTTCGTCGCGGCCAACGGCTTCTCCGCCGACCACGGCCTGACCACCCCCGACCTCGCCGAGGCCGCCGTCAAGCGCGCGGCCCTCGCCGCCGCCCGCCGCGTGGTGCTGCTCGCCGACTCCGCCAAGCACGGTCAGGAGCACTTCGCCCGCTTCGGCGACCTCAGCGACGTGGACCTGCTGATCACCGACAGCGGACTGAGCCAGGACGACGCCGTCGCCATCGAACGGGGCGGCACCGAAGTGCTGTGTGTCTAGAGCGGCACGCAAGTGCTGTGTGTTTCAGAAACGAGTGCGCATGATCCTCACCGTCACCCCCAACCCGTCCCTCGACCGCACCTACGAGGTCCCCTCGCTGGAGCGCGGCGAGGTCATCCGGGCCACCGGCGAACGCATGGACCCGGGCGGCAAGGGCGTCAACGTCTCGCGGGCCGTGGCGGCCGCCGGGCAGCGCACGGTCGCCGTTCTGCCGCTGGGCGGCGCGCCGGGGGCGCTCGTCGCGGACCTGCTCGACGCGCAGGGCATCGAGGTCGCGCCGGTGCCGGTCGCCGGAGCCACCCGCTCCAACATCGCGCTCGCGGAGGCGGACGGGGTCCTCACCAAGATCAACGCGCCGGGTCCCGAACTGTCGGCGGACGAGCAGGAGCTGCTCCTGGAGACGGTGCGCGCGCAGTCGCGGGACGCGGACTGGATCGCGTGCTGCGGAAGCCTGCCGCGCGGGCTCGCGCCGGCCTGGTACGCCGACGTCGTCGCGCGAGCGCACGCCGGGGGCGCGCGGATCGCGCTGGACACCTCGGGGCGTGCGCTTCTGGAGGCGCTGCGCGAGCGGCCCGACGTGGTCAAGCCGAACGCCGAGGAACTCGCGGAGGCCGTCGGGCGCCCCCTCGCCACGGTGGGCGACGCGGTGAAGGCGGCCGAGGAGCTGCGCGAGATGGGCGCACGCGCCGTCCTCGCGAGCCTGGGCGCCGATGGGCAACTGCTCGTCGACGGCACGGGCACCTGGTTCGGCAGCGCCCGCGTCGACGCCGTCCGCAGCAATGTCGGCGCCGGTGACTCGTCCCTGGCGGGCTTCCTGATCGCGGGCGGCAGCGGCCCGGACGCCCTCGCCTCGGCGGTGGCCCACGGCGCGGCGGCCGTCCGGCTCCCGGGCAGCGTGATGCCCACCCCGTCCGACCTGGACCCGGCGTCGGTCACGGTGACGACCGACGTTCCGGTGGACCGCCCACTGACGGAGCCCGTGTCATGAGCCTTCGTACGACGTCCAGGACTGCGCCCCTCGCGCCACGCGCCTCGACGCCCCCCGACGCGGCCCCCCACCCGACCCTCGAGCGGCGACGCTCCCCGTTACTCGCCGCCGCTGACGGGCCTTCCGGTCCCCCATCCCCCCACGACATCCCCACCCCCGTCCCCACACCCGCCCACCCGACTGTCCGGGCGGTACGCGTGCGAAGGAGCCCGCGATGAGCGACATGATCACCGCGGACCTGGTCGATCTCGACCTGTCCGCCGACACCAAGGAAGCGGCGGCACGTGCCCTCGCCCAGCGCATGGTGACCCTGGGCCGGGTGACCGACCTGGAGGGCTTCCTCGCCGACGTGGCCGCCCGCGAGGCCCAGATGCCGACCGGCCTCGACGGCGGCATCGGCATCCCGCACTGCCGCAGTGAGCACGTCACCGAACCGACGCTCGCCTTCGGGCGCAGCGCCGCGGGGATCGACTTCGGCGCTCCGGACGGCCCCGCCGACCTGATCTTCCTCATCGCCGCGCCCGCCGGTGCCGACGACGCCCACCTGACGATCCTGTCCTCGCTGGCCCGGCAGCTGATGAACGCCGAGTTCACCGCCGCGCTGCGATCGGCGGGAGACGCGGCGGCCGCGGCGGCGCTGATTCGCGGCGACGCGCCGGCGGCGGACGCCTCCAGCGCCGCCGACGGCGCCCCTGCAGACTCCGTGGCGTCGTCGGTGGCGGCCTCCGCCGACGCCGCCACGGACAACCCGGCCCCGGCCCCGGCTCCGGGCGCCGCCGACGAGCGCCCCTTCCGCATCGTCGCCGTCACCTCCTGCCCGACCGGCATCGCCCACACCTACATGGCGGCCGAGTCCCTGGAGAACGCGGGCCGCGAGGCGGGCGTCGAACTCGTCGTCGAGACCCAGGGCTCGGCGGGCTTCACCCGGCTCGACCCGGCGGTCATCGCGGCGGCGGACGGCGTGATCTTCGCGCACGACGTTCCCGTACGGGAGAAGGAACGCTTCGCCGGCAAGCCCACCGTCGACGTCGGCGTGAAGGCCGGCATCAACCGCCCCGGCGAGCTGATCAGCGAGGTGCGCGGCAGGGCGGAGCGCGGCGAGGTGACCGCGGGCGCCCCCGCACGCGGGGGTACGCCGGTCGAGCGGGCCGGCGAGTCCGGCGAGGGCTACGGCACCAAGCTGCGCAAGTGGCTGATGTCCGGCGTGAGTTACATGGTCCCGTTTGTCGCGGCGGGCGGTCTGCTGATCGCCCTCGGGTTCGCCCTCGGCGGCTACCAGATCAAGACCGCGCCCTCGGTGCTGAACCACTTCGTCTGGACCCAGACCGACAGCTGGGCCGCCCTGATGTTCCAGATCGGCGGCGTGGCCTTCGGCTTCCTCGTCCCGGTCCTGGCCGGTTACATCGCGTACGGCATGGCGGACCGGCCCGGTCTCGTCCCCGGCTTCGTGGGCGGCATGATCGCGTCCACGATCAACGCGGGCTTCCTCGGCGGTCTCGTCGCCGGTCTGCTCGCCGGCGGTGTGGTGATGGCGATCCAGCGGATCAACATCCCGGCGGTGCTGCGCGGCATCATGCCGGTGGTGGTGATCCCGCTGATCTCCTCGGCGGTCGTCGGGTTCCTGATGTTCGTGGTCGTGGGCAAGCCCATCGCCTCCGCCCAGAAGGGCATGACCGACTGGCTCAACGGCCTCTCCGGCTCCAACGCCGTCCTGCTCGGCGCCCTGCTCGGCCTGATGATGTGCTTCGACCTCGGCGGCCCCGTCAACAAGGTCGCCTACACCTTCGCCACCGCCGGCATCGCGGTCTCCAGCCCGAGCGACTCGGCGATGAAGATCATGGCCGCGGTCATGGCCGCCGGCATGGTCCCGCCGCTCGCGATGGCACTGGCCACCACGGTCCGCGGCCGGCTCTTCACCGAGACCGAGCGCGAGAACGGCAAGGCCGCCTGGGTCCTCGGCGCCTCCTTCATCTCCGAGGGCGCGATCCCGTTCGCCGCGGCCGACCCGCTGCGCGTCATCCCCTCCTCCATGGTGGGCGGCGCCATCACCGGCTCGCTGTCGATGCTCTTCAGCGCCACCCTGCGCGCCCCGCACGGCGGCATCTTCGTGGTCCCGCTGATCGGCAACCCGTTCCTCTACCTGATCGCCATCGCGGTCGGCGTGTGCGTCACGGCGACCCTGGTGGTGGTCCTCAAGGGCATGCGCAAGCCGGTGCCGGGAGCCGCGACCGCCGCGGCGACGGACGACGCGGCCACCGCGGCCTCCGGGGCGAAGCAGCCCGTGGCGGCCTGACCGGCGCGCTCCGCATGCCGACCGCATGTCCCTTTCGCGCGGTGTGAGTTGGTCACCGCCCGCAAGCGGCAAGTGCGTCACCTGCGAGATTCATCACGGTCCGGGGCCAAAGTCCCGGACCGTGGTGTCTACTGGCCACATGCCCGATGAGCACGTCTCGATCCTCCAGTCGCTGGGCGTGGCCCTGCTCGCCCTCGCCACCGTCGCCTGGGTGACCGGCCTGATCCGTCTCCTGCGCCGCGCCCGCTCCGGAGCCGACCTGTGGGGCGCCGACGCCCTGCACGCCCTTCCGCAGCAGCCTCAGGCAGGTCCGCGTCTGGAGTCCGTCGAACTGACCCCGGCGGAACGCGACGCCTTCGCCGGTCTCGTACGACAGCTCAGCGACGGGCGCTGAAGGCCGCCGTCGTCAGGAGACCTGCGCCGCGCGCCGCTCCATGGCGTCCCGGGCCGCGTCCTCGGTGACGTAGACCTCGCACATGTGCCGCCCGTCCGGGGTCGCCGTGTGCTCGACCTCCCAGAGGGAGACCTCCTCGCCGTCGCGCAGCAGGAACGCGTGCTCGTACAGCGAGAAGCACAGCCCCGCCCGGCCCACGCGGCACGGGCCCCCGAAGGCCTGCGTGATCTGGTGCGCGAACGCCGTGGTGAGCAGCGTCGCCGTCTCCGCCCCCGGCCGGTCGCCGTTCTCCGCACGGCGCAGCAGCCGGCGCGCGTGGTCCGCCGAGTCGTCCGGCACGTACGCGTGCCGGGGCGCCGGGACCGGCGACAGCAGCACGGTCACGGGCAGCTCGAAGTCCGGCGCGTCCGGCGGCAGCGGCAGACGCCCGGTGGCGGTGCGCAGCTCCTCCTCGTCGACGTACACCTCGTGCTGCGCGGTGCCGCCCGGCGCGGTGTTGTGCACGAGCTCCCACAGGGTGAGCGCCGAGCCGTCGGCGAGCAGCCAGGTGTGCCGGTACGTCTCGCGGTGCAGCCCCGCGCTGTGGTGCGCGGAGTGCAGCGAACTGTCGTGCGCCAGCGCGCAGTCGAGCCGCCGTAGGATGTCGTCCGGCAGCTCGAAGGAGTTCAGGGCACGACCGAGGAGCCGCTCGAGGTGCTCCTCCGGAGACCCGGGCGACTCGGGTGGTTCGTACGCTGTCGTCTCGTACGGAACGCTCAAGGCTTCTCCCGGCGTTGCTGCATGTCACCTTGTGGGTGCATACCGTAGCCCCTCGGTCGGACATCATGTCCGGGAACCGAGAAAACGTACGTCAGGGAAAACGCGCGGACCGCCCGAGAAGTTCCCGCACGGCCCGACGAACTGTCAAAATCCCCCGCTCAGAAGCCGTTTGCGGCGATCATGAGTGTCCTGGCACCGGTGCCAAGCCGGTCAGTGATCGCCGTACAACTCCTGGTACGACGGCCACGTCCCGCCCGGTCCGTCCACCGACTCGGCGGCGCGCACCGCCCGCACGATGGCGCGCGTCACCACATCCGCGCCCGCAGCGAGGATGCCGTTCAGCGCCAGAGGCTGCTCGGCGTCCAACGGGTGCGCCCCGGTGGCCAGCGCGAACACCGTGTCCCCGTCGTTGAGCAGGTGCACCGGCCGCACGGCGCGCGCGATCCCGTCGTGTGCGGTGCCGGCCAGCTTCTGCGCCTGCGCCTTCGAGAGGTCCGCGTCGGTGGCCACCACGGCGAGCGTGGTGTTCAGGGCGGGCGGTGCCTTCCTCGCTGCCGCCGCCGCTTCGGCGAGGCGCCGGCGCGCGGCCTCGTGGACGTGCGCTTCGGGCAGGTGCACGTGCCCCAGGGCCAACTCCCCGTACAGAGCGCCCGTTCCGGAGTCCATCACCGACCCGACCGCGTTGACCACCACCAGCGCGGCCACCGTGATCCCGGAGTCGAGAACGGTGCTCGCGGTACCGACCCCGCCCTTCAACGTCCCCGCCGTGGCTCCCGTACCGGCGCCCACGCACCCTTCCGGCACCCGCGCGCCCACCGCGCTCGCCGCTGCCGCTTCGACCGCGGCCCGGCCGGTGGCGGCGTCCGGCCTGGCCCGGAAGTCGCCGCCCCGCCCGAGGTCGAAGACGCAGGCGGCCGGCACCACCGGCACGACGTGTGCCGGGTCCGGGCCCACCCGCACCCCGCGCCCCCGCTCCTCCAACCAGGCCATCACCCCGGACGCCGCGTCGAGCCCGTACGCGCTGCCGCCGGTCAGCACGATCGCCTCGACCTTCTGCACCAGGTTGCGCGGGTCGAGGGCGTCGGTCTCCTTGGTGCCGGGTCCGCCACCGCGCACGTCCACCGCGGCGACGGCACCGCCCTCCGGGGCGAGGACGACCGTGGTGCCGGTGAGCCTGCCCTCGCCGGTGTGCGTCGCGTGTCCCACCCGCACCCCGGCGACGTCCGTCAAAGCGTCGACTGCCATGGGGCCAGTGTCGCCCGGCCCGCGTTGATCGTGTCCGCGTCAGGCGACCGGACTCGCCTCGCGCTCCCCGCTGGTCCCGCTCGCCCCGCTCTGTCCGGCGGCCATGCGCGCTGTCAGTGTCACCCCGGTCGCCACCGCCAGCGCCGAGACGACGCCCGCCGCGATCACCGCCCAGTGGCCCAGGAACGTACAGACGATCACCAGCAACGCCGTCACCGGCAGCACCAGTTGCTGGGCGATCCCCACCTTGTAGTGGCGGGAGTGCAGCGCCCACACGCTGAGCAGGTACAGCGCCGTCGGCAGGGTCACCGCGGCCGAGGCGGCAGTCGTGGAGAGGTGCGCCCTGCCGATGGCCTGCTCCACCGCGACCTCCAGGCCCGCGCCGATCGCGGCGGCCGAACCGAAGATCAGGTAGTGGCCGTAGCCCCACAGGAACGCCTGGCCGTTGCCGCGCAGGCGCCCGTGGATCGGCACCACGAAGTAGATCCACCACGCCGCGAAGACGATCAGCAGCCCACCCGCCGCGATCGGCAGCAACTCGCCCAGCGCGTCGTGCTCGTTCACCCCGGACTTCACGGCAGCCGTCGCCGCGGCGATCGTCTCGCCGATCACGATGATGGTGAACAGCCCGTAGCGCTCGGAGATGTGGTGCGGGTGCCAGGACGTGGTGAAGTCCTTCTCCGCGTAGAGCGGAACGCACATCTCGACGACCGCCATCACCAGGAAGACCCAGGGCCGCGCAGGCCCCGGCAGCACCACGAGCCCGAGCCAGCCGACCTGGCACAGCAGCACACCGATCGCGTACCGCACCGCCATGGTCCGCTCGGCCCCCTCGGCGGATCTCGCCGCTCTCAGCCACTGCGAGGCCATCGCCACCCGCATGATCACGTAGCCGATCAGGACCACGCCGTAATCATGCTTCTCGAAGGCCCGCGAGACGCCCGCCGCCAGCACCAGCACCCCGGCGATCTGGACGAGCGTGACGACCCGGTACAGGGCGTCGTCGTTGTCGTACGCCGAGGCGAACCAGGTGAAGTTCATCCAGGCCCACCAGATGGCGAAGAACTGCATCGCGTAGCTCGCGATCCCGCTGCCCGCGTGCCCTCCAGCCACCGCGTGCACCAGGCCGACGCCGGCCTGCGCGACGGCCACCACGAAGCACAGGTCGAAGAAGAGCTCGAGCGGGGAGGCGACGCGGTGCGCCTCGTCCCGGCCGCGGGCGGCGAGCCGGCGCAGCGGTCTGTGGCCGGCGGGCGCACCGGAGGAGCCCGACGGCGAAGCCGAACTGGATGTCATGCGGCCCAGCACATCAGATAACGCACCGGAATTCTCATGAGCGGATTCCGGAGGGGAGGGAGGGTGGTCGCCGAAGGCCCCCGCGCTGCCCTGCCGCCCTCCGCCCCGCCCGGCGCCCGCCCCGTACCCTGGAGGCATGACCTCTGCCCCCGCTCCCGAGCCGCGCGCCCCGAAGCCCGCGCTGATCTTCGACGACCCGTTGGACCAGCAGTCCTCGGACGACACGGACCGCGGCTGGGGCGAGCGGCCGGGCGGCGACGGTGACGCGGCGGCCGACCTGAAACGCTTCCTCGACGAGAAGCCGCCGCACCACCTCTGAGCCGCGCCGGCCACCGCCCGCCGCACCCGACGGGCGGCCGTCGCTACCGCTCGCCGGGACCGGACCCGCGCTGCGCGACCAGGGCGTCGCGGATCTCCTTGAGCACCTCCAGCTCCGTCACCTCGATCACCTCGTGCGTGCCCTCCCTGGCCTGCCTGCGGGCCTCCTGCCGTGCCAGGTACTTCGACATCGGCAGCACCATCAGGAAGTAGACGACGGCCGCGGTGATGACGAAGCTGAGGGTGGCGCCCAGGACGGAGCCCCACAGGAGCTGGATGCCCTTCGAGCCTTGGCACGACGAGCTCAGGCACGTCTTGTAGTTGTCGAGGTTGGTCGTGCCGATCGACCCGACCAGCGGGTTGATGATCCCCTTCACCACCGAGTTCACGATGTTGGTGAACGCGGTGCCGATGACCACCGCCACCGCGAGGTCGACCACGTTCCCGCGCATCAGGAAGGTCCTGAAACCCTTCAAGACGCTCGGTTCCTTCTTCATGCTCACCTCGGGGCCTCTTCTCACGCACACGGGTTGGGGAACGAACAGCTCCGCAACCTACGTCACCCCGCAGGGCGGGTGCGAGGCGGTTCAGCACAGCGTCACCGCCAGCCGTGCCGTCGCGCTCGCCCCGGCGAGGCGTGCCGCCGTCGTTCGGGGCACGGAGAGGACGACCAGCGCTCCGCTGTCGGCCATGCTCGGCGAGGGCTCCGGCACCTGCGTCACCCGCGCCCCGCGGGCGAGTACGCGCGCGTCGCCGCCGGTGGCCGTCTCCTGGGCGGCGATGACGTCGACCCGGTCGCCGGGTCGCAGCAGCCGCACCGTGGCCCCGTCGGCGATGCGCACGGGCGCGGCCACCATCTCGATGACGGGCCGCTCCCGCACGGGATCCGCCACCGGGTGTCCGCGGGCCCCGTCACCGCCGCGCGGGCCTGCGGCGACCAACGCGGCCGCCGTGACGACGAGGCCGGCCGCCACGGCCCGCCGCCGGCTGCGGACGAGCCGCCGCAGCTGATACCGCCCGCCGCGCACCCGCACGGGGGCGAAGTGCGGGACCTCGCACGTGGCCGGCGCGTCGGTGCCGGGCGGGCGCGGGGCGGACGGGGAGGGGAAGAGGGGCGGAGGAGGAAGGGACATGCGGATCACCACCTGCGTCGAGGGAATCGGCTCGCAGGTCCACGATGAGGCTTCGCGCCGATCTCCGCCGAGGCCGGTGGATCACCGGCCGGTTGTGGACAACTCCCTCACCCGAACGGGGAGTTCCGTTCCGTCTCGGCCCGTCCCGTCACTCGTCTCAGCCCCTCCCGCCACCCTCCACGCCCCTCCCGTCACCGCGTCACGGCAGCTCGAAGCCCGGGTCCATCCCGCCCAACGCCGTCGTGCACAGGCAGTCCCGGTCCTCGTTCGCGGGCAGGGCGGCCACGGCCTCGAAGAGCACGCCCCGCAGCCGGTCGACGTTGGCCGCGAACACGCGCAGCACCTCGTCGTGCGAGACGCCCTCGCCGGTCTCGGCCCCCGCGTCGAGGTCGGTGACCAGGGTCAACGAGGTGTAGCAGAGCTCCAGTTCACGGGCGAGGGACGCCTCGGGATGGCCGGTCATGCCCACCACCGACCAGCCCTGTGCCTGGTGCCACAACGATTCCGCACGGGTCGAGAAGCGCGGCCCCTCGACCACGACGAGGGTGCCGCCGTCCACGGGCTCCCAGTCCCGGCCGCGCGCCGCCTTCAGTGCGGCCGCACGTCCGACGGGGCAGTAGGGGTCCGCCAGGGACACGTGCACCACGTTCGGCACGTTGCCGCCGGGCAGGGGCAGCCCGTCGAAGTACGTCCCGAGCCGGGACTTCGTCCGGTCGACCAGTTGATCCGGCACGAGCAGCGTGCCCGGCCCGTACTCGGGGCGCAGCCCGCCCACCGCGCACGGCCCGAGGACCTGACGCACCCCCACCGACCGCAGCGCCCACAGGTTGGCGCGGTAGTTGATGCGGTGCGGCGGCAGATGGTGGCCGCGGCCGTGGCGGGGCAGGAAGGCGACGCGCCGTCCGGCGACTTCGCCGAGGAAGAGGGAGTCACTGGGCGGCCCGTACGGGGTGTCCACCTGGACCTCGGTCACGTCCTCGAGGAACGAGTAGAAGCCCGAGCCGCCGATTACACCGATCTCTGCGTTCGCCATGGCCAGCACAGTATCCGGGCCCCGGCCGAACGCGGAGCCCGGTTCCGGAAACCCCGAGAACCCCGCCGTCGTACGACGGCAGGGTCCCGTGAGGCGGTCCTAGGCGGCGGAGCTGCTGCTCGAGGAGGTGCCGGTGCTCGACGACTTCGCGTCCGAGGAGGACGAGGAAGACGAGGACGCCGAGGTCGACGACGAGTCCGATGACGCCGAGGTGGACGCCTTGGACGCCGCCGGCGAGCTGCTCGACGAGGAGCCGCGGCTGTCGTTGCGGTAGAAACCGGAGCCCTTGAAGACAATGCCGACCGCGGAGAACACCTTCTTCAGGCGGCCACCGCAGTTGGGGCACTCGGTCAGGGCGTCGTCGGTGAACTTCTGCACCGCCTCGAGGCCCTCGCCGCACTCGGTGCACTGGTACTGGTAGGTCGGCACTGTCTTCCTCCTGGCACTCTCACTCAATGAGTGCTAACGAGGGTCCATAGTGACGTATTCCTGAGGATCAGTCCACCGTCACCGGCCGTCGGTGACCCACGCCACGTGCGACCGTCCGGTTGCGGGGGCGGGCGACGAGCCGGGACCGCAGGCTCACGAGGGTCGCCAGGGCGAGCACCGTACCGGCCGTCGGCACCAGGAACCCGGCGCCGCCCCAGAGGCGGTCCTCGAGCTGCCCGGCGACCGTGACGGCCGCGGCCTGTCCGAGCGCGACCGCTCCGGTCAGCCAGGTGAACGCCTCCGTGCGGGCGCCGGCCGGCACCAGGCCCTCGACCAGCGTGTAGCCGGTGATGATCGCCGGCGCGATGCACATGCCGACCAGGAGGCCGAGACCGGCGAGGACGAGCACGGAGTGCGCGGCCCACAGACCGGAGGCCACCAGCGCGAGCGCGCCGTAGCCCACCAGCAGGCGCCGCTGCGGGGCAGACTTCCACGCGACGGCGCCGCAGACGATCCCGGAGAGCATGTTGCCCGCGGCGAAGACGCCGTACAGGACACCGTTGAGTCCGGGTTCGCCGATCGACGCGCTGAACGCGGCCAGGGACACCTGCATGCCGCCGAAGACGGTGCCGATGCCCAGGAAGACCGCGATCAGGACGCGCACGCCGGGGACGCGCAGTGCGGAGGCGTGCTCCACGCGCGCGTGCCCGGCGAGGGTGACCGCGGGCTGCGTGCTCTTCTGTGCCGCGAACAGCAGACCGCCGAGCAGGGTCAGCCCGGCCTCCGTCACCAGACCCGCCGACGGGTCGACGGTGGTGCACAGCGCGGTGGCGAGCAGCGGGCCGAAGACGAAGGTCAGCTCGTCCGTCACGGACTCGAAGGCGGCGGCCGTGGTCATCAGGTCGGTGCCCTGGAGCCGTACGCCCCAGCGGGCGCGCACCATGGGGCCGATCTGCGGCACCGAGGCGCCCGTCGGCACGGCCGCCGCGAACAGCGCCCACAGGGGCGCGTGGGCCAGCGCGAGCGCGGTGAGGGTCAGCCCCGACAGCGCGTGCAGCAGCACGCCGGGGACCAGCACGGCCCGCTGCCCGTAGCGGTCCGCCAGGCGCCCGCTGTAGGGCGCGAAGAGCGCCATGGAGACACCGGTGACGGCCGCGGCGGCGCCCGCGGCGCCGTACGAGCCGGTGGTGTGCCGCACGAGCAGCACGATGGAGATGGTGAGCATCGCGAACGGCTGGCGTGCGGCGAAGCCGGGGAGCAGGAACGTCCAGGCGCCGCGGGTGCGCAGCAGCTGTCCGTAGCCCGGGCGGGACGGTGCCGCCGTGTTCTTCGACGGCTCGGTGGTGACCGTGGATGCCACGGCCCGTGCCTTTCTGCCGCCTGGTAGCGCGCCCGTGCGGGGGCGCCGAGAGCTGTCCTCTTGCGCGGAACTGCGGTAGATACCGGGGTCCCCCTGCCAAGGGACGGTCCGGTCGCCATACGGTCGCGCCAGCTCTGCGTCAGGCAGAGTTGGTTCGATCAGGTGCGCCTTCATCGTACAGGGATCAAGGCCGTACACCCCTGTGAAAACGAGCACCATGCGCGCGTGCACCTGCGATTGGCCGGGGTGTGAACCGTGCGAAACACACCGTTAACGGCACGCGGCACGCGGCCCGGGAGCACAGGCGCTGTGCGGGATCAGCGCCCGGTGTCCGACCCGCCCGTCCCCAGCCAGCCGGCCAGCTTTCCGCCGTGGCCCACCGCGCGCAGTCGCTGCTCGGCCGCGTCCCGCACCGGGTCGGTGGCGACGACCAGGAGTTCGTCGCCGCGCCGCAGGACCGTCGCCGGCAGCGGCACAAACGATTTTCCTTCGCGGACGACGAGGGTGACCGCGGCCCCGGCCGGCAGGCGCAGCTCGTTGACCTCGACGCCGTGCATCTTGGAGCCCTCGGGGATGGCCACGGACAGCAGGTGCCCGCGCAGCCGCTCCAGCGGAGCGGACTCGATGCCGAGGTCGGCCGCCTCGCCGCCCTCGCCGAGGTTCAGCGTGCGGGCGAGCCAGGGCAGCGTCGGCCCCTGGACGAGGGTGTAGACGACGACCAGGACGAAGACGATGTTGAAGATGCGGCGGCTGGAGTCGACGCCCTCCACCATCGGGATGGTCGCCAGGATGATGGGGACCGCGCCGCGCAGCCCGGCCCAGGACATCAGCGTCTGTTCCTGCCAGGGCACCCGGAACGGCACCAGGCACAGCACGACGCTCAGCGGGCGCGCGACCATGGTCAGCGCCAGGCCGATGACGAGGGCGGGCACCACGTCGTCGCCGAGGTCGTGCGGGGTGACCAGGAGGCCGAGCAGGACGAACATGCCGATCTGGGCGATCCAGCCGAGCCCGTCGGCGAACCCGCGGGTGGCGGGCCAGTGCGGCAGCTTCGCGTTGCCCATGATCATCGAGGCGAGGTAGACGCCCAGGAATCCGCTGCCGTGTGCCAGCGCGCCTCCCGCGTACGCGGTCATCGCGATCGCCATGACGGCGATCGGGTACAGACCGGAGGCGGGCAGCGCCACGTGCCTGAGCCCCCAGGCGCCGAGCCAGCCCACCGCGAGACCGATGGCCGCCCCGATGGCCAGCTCCAGCGCTATCTCGCCCACCAGCACGTACCAGTGCGCCACCGGGCCGGCCGTGGAGAAGGCGACCACCAGGATGACCACGGGGGCGTCGTTGAAGCCGGACTCGGCCTCCAGCGTGCCCGTCACGCGCGCGGGGAGGGGGATCCTGCGCAGGACCGAGAACACCGCCGCCGCGTCCGTGGAGGAGACCACCGCCCCGATGATGAGCGCCTGCCGCCACTCCAGCCCGACCAGGTAGTGCGCGGCCGCGGCCGTGATCCCGACGCTCACCGCGACCCCGGCCAGCGCCAGCGCGGAGGCGGCGGGCAGGGCCGGCCTGATCTCCTTCCACTTCGTGCCGAGACCGCCCTCGGCGAGGATCACGACGAGGGCCGCGTAACCGATGACCTGGGTGAGTTCGGCGTTGTCGAAGCGGATGTCGCCGATGCCGTCCTGGCCCATGAGGATCCCTATCCCCAGGTACACGAGCAGGCTGGGGAGCCCGCTGCGCGAGGAGATCCGAACCGCTGCCACGGCGACGAGCAGGACGAGCGAGCAGACGAGCAGAAGCTGGTTGAGGTGGTGGACAGTCAGCGGCCGTTCCCTTTCCCTGGCTCGCACGCGTCCCGCGTGGAAGCTCACGTCCATGGGACACGAAGTCGCGGGACTCCGCATCCAGGTACTTCGTTACCTTACCTAACTCTTGACGATTTCTTGACGCTCCCGGCGGCAAGATCGAACATGCGCGCGCGTTCGTTCCCGACTCCGCGTCAAGGGGCTCGGGGCCCTGCGCCTATGGTTGCTCCAGCGCTCATTCGAAGTCACAGCCCGTCTGCCGCTCGCGTTAGGACAGCAAGGACAGCGATGCCCCCCAACATCACCGCCACAACGGGTGACAAGCCCGGCAAGTCCGGTAGGAAGAAGGGGCGCAAAGCCCGGCTGATCGTGCTGGTGCTGGTCCTGGCCCTCGTCGGAGGCGTCGCTTACGGGGCGTACTGGTCCGTCAGCACCGTCCGCGCGTCGTTCCCGCAGACGACGGGTTCGATCACGCTCGACGGTCTGTCAGGGCCCGTGGAGGTCAAGCGAGACGGCTACGGCATCCCGCAGGTCTACGCGTCCTCGGACGAGGACCTGTTCATGGCACAGGGCTACGTCCAGGCCCAGGACCGGTTCTACGAGATGGACGTCCGCCGCCACATGACCTCCGGGCGCCTGTCGGAGATGTTCGGCAAGGGCCAGGTCAAGAACGACGAGTTCCTGCGCACCCTGGGCTGGGACCGGGTGGCCAAGCAGGAGTACGACACCAAGCTGTCGGCCTCGACGAAGAGATATCTCCGGGCCTACGCCAAGGGGGTCAACGCCTACCTGCGGGGCAAGGACGGCAAGGACATCTCCCTCGAGTACGCGGCCCTCGGCTTCACCAACGACTACAAGCCCGCGCAGTGGACCCCCGTCGACTCGGTCTCGTGGCTGAAGGCGATGGCCTGGGACCTGCGCGGCAACATGCAGGACGAGATCGACCGCGCCCTGATGACCAGCCGTCTCGGCCCCAAGCAGATCGCCGACCTGTACCCCGACTACCCGTACAGCCGCAACAAGGCGATCGTCCAGGAGGGCCAGTACAACGCGCTCACCCGGACGTTCGAGCAGAGCGGCGGCTCGCCCACCTCGGGTACGTCCACCTCCGCCACGTCCACGAGCGGAACGTCCAGGGGCGGCTCGACGGGCCGTTCGTCGTCGTCCGGGTCCTCGGGGTCCTCGGCCCTGCAGAGCCAGCTCTCGGGCCTCTACAAGGTCCTGGACGGCGTTCCCACGGCCGTCGGCGTGAACGGCCAGGGCATCGGCTCCAACTCCTGGGTGGTCGACGGCAGTCACACCATCACCGGCCATCCTCTGCTCGCCAACGACCCGCACCTGTCGGCCTCGCTGCCGTCCGTCTGGTACCAGATGGGCCTGCACTGCCGCACGGTCTCCAGCAAGTGCCAGTACGACGTCACCGGCTACACCTTCGCCGGCATGCCCGGTGTGGTCATCGGCCACAACCAGGACATCGCCTGGGGCATGACCAACTCCGGCGTCGACGTGACCGACCTCTACCTGGAGAAGCTCACCGGCGAGGGCTACCTGTACGACGGCACGGTCAGGCCGTTCAAGACCCGCACCGAGACGATCGACGTCGCCGGGGGCGCCCCCAAGAAGATCGTCGTCCGGCAGACCGCCGACGGCATGCCGCTGCTGTCCGACCGAGACGACGAACTCGTCACGGTCGGCAAGAAGGCCACCGTCAACACGGCGGCACCCGACCGCGGCGACGGCTACGGGATCGCGCTGCGCTGGACCGCCCTGGACCCCGGCACCACCATGGACGCCGTCTTCGCCATCGACAGGGCGGCGAACTGGAAGGACTTCCGCTCGGCCGCCGCCCTGTTCGACGTGCCCTCGCAGAACCTGGTCTACGCGGACAGCACCAACATCGGCTACACGCTGCCCGGAAAGATCCCCACGCGCGCGAAGAAGGACGACGGTTCGATCCCTGCGCCCGGCTGGGACTCCGGCTACAAGTGGACGGGCTTCGTCCCGAAGGCCGCCCTGCCCTACGAGTACAACCCGAAGCGCGGCTACATCGTCACCGCCAACCAGGCCGTGATCGACCCGGCCAAGTACCCCTACACGCTCACCACGGACTGGGGTTACGGCACCCGCAGCCAGCGCATCACCGACCTGATCGAGTCGAAGATCAAGGGCGGCGGCAAGATCTCCACGGACGACATGCGCCAGATGCAGCTGGACAACAGCAGCGAGATCGCCAAGCTGCTCGTGCCCAAGCTGTTGAAGATCGACATCAAGGACCAGGACGTCCGCGGAGCGAAGGCCGTCCGCGAGGCACAGGACCTCCTCCAGGGCTGGGACTACACCCAGGAGGCCGACTCCGCGGCGGCCGCGTACTTCAACGCGGTGTGGCGCAACATCCTCAAGCTGGCCTTCGGCAACAAGCTGCCCAGGGAACTGCGCGTCCAGGGCCAGTGCCTGTGGGTCGATCCGGTCACCACCACCGGGCCGGCGGACGCGACCAACAAGGTCCGCGAGTGCGGTCAGCGCGACCCCGACCAGGCCCAGCCGGACGGCGGCGACCGCTGGTTCGAGGTCGTGCGCAAGCTGATGGACGACCCGAAGAGCGACTGGTGGAGCACGCCCAAGTCGCTGACCCGGCCGGGCGCGCAGAACAACCGTGACGATCTGTTCAAGCGCGCCCTGATCGACGCCCGCTGGGAGCTGACCGCCAAGCTCGGCAAGGACATCGACACCTGGAGCTGGGGACGGCTGCACCGCCTGTTCCTGAAGAACCAGACCCTCGGCACCGACGGACCCGGCCTCCTGCAGTACGTCCTCAACCGCGGCCCCTGGAAGCTCAGCGGCGGCGAGGCGACGGTCGACGCCACCGGCTGGAACGCCGCCGGCGGCTACGGCGTCGAGTGGGTGCCGTCGATGCGCATGGTGGTCAACCTCGGCGACCTCGACAAGTCGAAGTGGATCAACCTCACCGGCGCCTCCGGACACGCCTTCAGCGCCCACTACACCGATCAGACGAGCAAGTGGGCCGACGGGGAACTCCTCGACTGGAACTACTCGGCCGCGGCCGTCGACAAGGACACCAGCGACACGCTGCACCTGAAGCCGTGAACCCTGTGCGGTGAACAGCCGGAAGGGGCCCTCCACGCGCGCGTGGAGGGCCCCTTCGGTCAGCCGCCGTCACGGAAGCGGCGCAGCCCCGACGGGGTCACCACCGCGTGCACCGGCCGGTCGTGCGCCTGGGCCGGGACGTGCTCGACGACTTCCGAGTCGTACAGCAGGACCACCAGCGCGGCTCGCGCGCCCGCGCGCTCCAGACGGGCCAGGACGCGGTCGTACGACCCGCCGCCGCGCCCCAGCCGCATCCCGCGCGCGTCGACCGCAAGGCCCGGCAGCAGCACGACGTCGGCCCCGGTCACGGCGTCCGGGCCGAGCCGCTCGCCGGCCGGCTCGAAGAGGGCCATCTTCCCGCCGTGTTGCACACGCGCTAGAGAACCCTCGCCGGTGTACGCGCCCCAGTCCAGGTCGTTGTCGGGCAGGAGCGCCGGCAGCAGGACCCGCACGCCCCGCGCGCGCAACCGGTCCAGGAGCGCGAGGGTGCCCGGCTCGCTCCCCACGGAGACGTACGCCGCCACCGTGCGCGCGTGCGCCAGCTCCGGCAGACCGAGCGCGCGATCGGCGAGCGCGCCCGCCGCTTCCCGCACGTCGTCCGCCGTCAATCTGTTTCTCACCGCGAGGAACTCTCGCCGCAACATTCCCTTGTCAGGCTCGGCCGCACGTCCGACGTGACCCACTGATCGCACCCGTATCCTTCCCAATCCGTTCATATGAGAGCCAATTAACCGGAGTCGCCGATTCCGCGCAAAGGCACCGGATAAGGTTGCGGCCATGACTCAGTCCCACCCCAGGATCACCAAGGCTGTCATTCCCGCAGCGGGCCTCGGCACCCGGTTCCTGCCGGCCACCAAGGCCACCCCCAAGGAGATGCTGCCGGTCGTCGACAAGCCCGCGATCCAGTACGTGGTCGAGGAGGCCGTGGCCGCCGGGCTCGACGACGTCCTCATGGTCACGGGCCGCAACAAGCGCCCGCTCGAGGACCACTTCGACCGCAACTACGAGCTCGAGTCCGCCCTCCAGAAGAAGGGCGACGCCGGCCGACTCGCCAAGGTCCAGGCCTCCAGCGACCTGGCCACCATGCACTACGTGCGGCAGGGCGACCCCAAGGGGCTGGGTCACGCCGTGCTGTGCGCCGCCCCGCACGTCGGCCACGAGCCCTTCGCCGTCCTGCTCGGCGACGACCTGATCGACCCGCGCGACCCCCTGCTCGCGCGCATGGTCGAGGTCCAGGAGCAGTACGGCGGCAGCGTCGTCGCGCTCATGGAGGTCGCGCCGGAACAGATCCACCTCTACGGCTGCGCCGCCGTGGAGCCGACCGGGGACAGCGACGTCGTCCAGGTCACCGGCCTGGTCGAGAAGCCCGACACGGCCGACGCCCCCTCGAACTACGCGATCATCGGGCGCTACGTCCTCGACCCGCACATCTTCGACATACTGCGCAAGACCGAGCCGGGCCGCGGCGGCGAGATCCAGCTCACCGACGCCCTCCAGCAGCTCGCCCAGACCTATTCCTCGGCCGCCACCGACGCGGGGAAGGCCGGCGGCCCGGTGCACGGCGTGGTCTTCAAGGGCCGCCGCTACGACACCGGCGACCGCGGCGACTATCTGCGTGCCATTGTCAGACTCGCGTGCGAACGTGAGGACCTGGGCCCGGACTTCCGGACCTGGCTTCGCAGTTACGTAGCCGAGGAGATGTAGCAACGTTGAGCAGCGCCGCGCCCCGCGCCACCGGCCCGGACCACCTGTGGTCGGTGGACGAACACCTGGAGGACATCCTCACGACCGTCCGTCCGCTGGAACCCATCGAGCTGAACCTCCTGGACGCACAGGGCTGCGTCCTGGTCGAGGACGTCACGGTGCCCCTCTCGCTGCCGCCGTTCGACAACAGCTCCATGGACGGATACGCGGTCCGGGTCGCGGACATCGCGGGCGCGAGCGAGGAGTTCCCCGCCGTCCTGGACGTCGTCGGGGACGTCGCGGCGGGCCAGGCCGAGCTGCTCCGGGTGGGCCCCGGCCAGGCCGCCCGCATCATGACCGGCGCCCCGCTGCCGCCCGGCGCCGAGACCGTCGTCCCCGTCGAGTGGACCGACGGCGGCCTCGGCGAGGGCCCCGCCACCGGGATGCGCGCCCGCAGCCTGGCCCCGGAGGGCGCCGAGGGGCAGGTGCACGTGTACCGGTCGGCCGAGGCACGCGCGCACGTACGCGCGAAGGGCAGCGACGTGAAGGCCGGGGACCGCGCCCTGGAGGCCGGCACCGTCCTCGGTCCGCCGCAGATCGCGCTGCTCGCCGCCATCGGACGCGGCACCGTACGCGTGCGCCCGCGCCCGCGCGTGGTCGTCATGTCCACCGGCAGCGAACTCGTCCAGCCCGACGAGCAGCTGGACAGCGGCCAGATCTACGACTCCAACAGCTTCGCGCTGACCGCCGCCGCCCGCGACGCCGGCGCCATCGCCTACCGGGTGGGCGCCGTCGCCGACGACGCGGAGACGCTCCGCTCCACCATCGAGGACCAGCTCGTGCGCGCCGACCTCGTGGTCACCACCGGCGGGGTGAGCGTCGGGGCGTACGACGTCGTCAAGGAGGCGCTGTCCCACGTCGGGGACGAGGACGAGGCGGGCAGCGGCATCGAGTTCCGCAAGCTCGCCATGCAGCCCGGCAAACCCCAGGGCTTCGGCTGCATCGGCCCCGACCACATCCCGCTGCTCGCCCTCCCCGGCAACCCGGTCTCCTCGTACGTCTCCTTCGAGATCTTCGTGCGCCCCGCGATCCGCGCCCTCATGGGGCTCGACGACGTCCACCGGCCCCGCACCCGGGCCACCCTCACCGCCGACAAGGCGCTGACCTCGCCGAAGGGCCGCAGACAGTTCCTGCGGGGCACGTACGCCGACGGCTCGGTGACGCCGGTCGGCGGCGCCGGATCGCACCTGGTCGCGGCCCTCGCGCACGCGGACGCGCTGATCGTCGTACCCGAGGACGTGGAGTCCGTGGAACCGGGCAGCGAGGTCGAGGTCGTGCTGCTCGGCTGAGCCACGCGCGCGTGGCGGTTCGTGGGCCGGTCCTGGTCCGTTGTCCGCGCCGACTTGGGGGTACCGTGTCGCGCACAACAGGCCCACGCGCCGCACCGCGACGGGCCCGGACCGGGAGCGCCACACACCATGACCGTGCCATCCCGGGGGGAGACCCCCGGACCCCCCGCGCAGGACCGACTGACGCACATCGACGCGGCGGGCGCCGCCCGCATGGTCGACGTGTCCGGCAAGGAGGTCACGGCGCGCACCGCCCGGGCGAGCGGGCGGGTCCTCGTCTCGCCCCGCGTGGTCGAGCTGCTGCGCGGTGAGGGAGTCCCCAAGGGGGACGCCCTCGCCACCGCGCGCATCGCCGGGATCATGGGCGCCAAACGCACCCCGGACCTCATCCCGCTGTGCCACCCGTTGTCGGTGTCCGGTGTGAAACTGGACCTGTCGGTCGCGGACGACGCCGTGGAGATCCTGGCCACCGTGAAGACCACGGACCGCACAGGTGTCGAGATGGAGGCCCTCACCGCGGTCTCCGTCGCCGCGCTCACCGTGATCGACATGGTCAAGGCGGTCGACAAGGGAGCGGTCATCACGGACGTGCGCGTGGAGGAGAAGACGGGCGGCAAGTCGGGCGACTGGAGCCGGACATGACGTCCGGCGGCGCGCTGCCCGCCCCGTACCGCGCGCTCGTCGTCACGGCCTCCAACCGAGCCGCCGCGGGCGTCTACGAGGACAAGGGCGGCCCACTGGTCGCCGACGGGCTCAAGGGCTTCGGGTTCGCCGTCGACGGGCCGCAGGTCGTCCCCGACGGCGACCCCGTGGAGAGCGCCCTGCGTGCGGGCGTCGAGGCCGGGTACGACGTCATCGTGACCACCGGCGGCACCGGCATCTCGCCCACCGACCGCACACCCGACGCGACCCGCCGGGTCATCGACCACGAGGTGCCCGGCATCGCCGAGGCCATCCGGGCGTTCGGACGGGAGAAGGTGCCGACCGCCGCGCTCTCCCGGGGCCTTGCCGGTGTGGCGGGGCGCACGCTGATCGTCAACCTGCCGGGTTCCACCGGCGGGGTGCGGGACGGCCTGGCTGTCCTGGAGCCCCTGCTGGTGCACGCCGTCGACCAGATCCGCGGCGGCGATCACCCCAGACCCGGCGCCACCCGTGGGGGTGCGAGCTGAACAGCCCATCCTGGCCCGTCGTACTGGCGGACGGCGACATCGTCCTGAGGCCGATAAAGCTGCGCGACCAGCGGGCGTGGCGTGAGGTCAACCGGCGCAACCGGGACTGGCTGCGCCCCTGGGAGGCGACCATTCCGCCGCCCACGCCCAGTGGTCCGATCGCGCACCGGCCCACCTACCGGCAGATGGTCCGCCACCTGCGTTCCGAGGCCAACGCGGGCCGGATGCTGCCGTTCGTCATCGAGTACCAGGGGCGGCTGGTCGGGCAGTTGACGGTCGCCGGGATCACCTGGGGCTCCATGTGTTCGGGGCACATCGGCTACTGGGTGGACGAGGCGGTGGCCGGCCACGGCGTCATGCCGACCTCCGTCGCCCTCGTCGTGGACCACTGTTTCCGCACCGTCGGTCTGCACCGCATCGAGGTCTGCATTCGTCCCGAGAACGGGCCGAGCCGCCGGGTGGTGGAGAAACTCGGATTCCGTGAAGAGGGGCTCAGGCCGCGTTATCTCCACATCGACGGCGCCTGGCGGGACCACCTCGTCTTCGCGCTCACCGCGGAAGAGGTCCCCGACGGGTTGCTGAACCGCTGGCAGCGGGCACGCTCCCGACGGGACCCGCAGGACGCCCCGCGGACGACGCCCCGGAACCCGCAGAACACACCGGGGAATCCCGCATAGCCCCGGCAGGGCGGGCAGGAATTGAATGCTTGTTCGAAATTGATCGCACAGCGACCGTCTCAGGGCATTAAATTCGCGGCTTCGGCAGGCTGCTGATCGCATCGGTCACAAAAAAAGTTCGAAATATCAGCCAGATCGTGCGACACACCGGCCCAATTGGCAGATGGCCTCACGCAAACCCCTCTACCGTGTGAGGCGTGAGCAGCAGCGGCCTCATCTACGCAGTCATTGTCGGGGCCTGGGCCGCCTACTTGGTGCCGATGTGGCTCCGTAGGCAGGACGAGCTGAACGAGGCCCGTCCGACGGAACGCTTCAGCACCGCCATCCGGCTGCTGTCCGGACGGGCGGGCATGGAGCGCCGATACGCCAAGGACCTGCGCGCGCGCTCCACCGAAGAGGGGGAGCCCGCCGCCGACGCCCCGGGCGCGATCACCGACTCGGTGGACGTCCGGGCCTTCGCCATGCCTCCGGCCCGCCCGCAGGCACGCGCGGAGGTGCAGTCCCCGGGCCGGGCGCAAGCGGCGCGCGCATCCGCACCCGCCCGCAAGGGCGCGCCCGCAGCGCGACGCACCCCCTCGGAGGAAGCCGCCGCGGCACGCGCCCGGCGTACGAAGGTGCTCGCGCGCCGCCGGCGCACCACCGTGATGCTCTTCCTCGCCTTCACGCTCGGCGCGGTCGTCGCCGCCGTCGGAGGGCTCGCGCTCCTGTGGGCGCCGGGCGTGCCCGCCGTCCTGCTCAGCGCGTACATCGCCTACCTGCGCAGCCAGGAACGGCGCCGCTTCGCCTACCAGATGGACCGGCGCCGGGCCGAGGCCGCCGCGCAGCACCTGCGCGAGCGCGCCCGCCAGCCACGCCGCCGCCCCACCGCCGAGACCGAGGCCGACGAGCCCGACGAGGGTTCGGAGCCGGAGGCCGACCCCGGCCTGTCCGCACTGGCCGCCGACCGGCGCGCCCTCGTCGAGCAGACCGACCACGCCGAGTGGGTCGACCAGCAGCGCGAGCGGCAGCGGCGGCCGGGGCACGGCGACAGCTGGGACCCGGTCCCGGTGCCCTTGCCGACGTACGTCACCGCGCCGGTCGCTCCCCGGGCGACGGCGGACGTGGACCTCGGGGCGCCGGACGCGTGGAGCTCGGCCCGGTCGAGTTCCGTGGAGGCGCCGGCCGCCTCCGAGGCGGAGCAGAGCCCGCAGGACCCGGCGGAGGACCGGGCGGAGGACGACGGACGCAGCGACGCCCGTCGGGCGGCATCCGCGCGCCGCGCGCGGGAACGGGGACGTACGCCGCTGTTCGACCAGTACGAGGACGGCGACCGGCCCCGGGCCGCCAACGAGTAGGCGCTCCGACCGTCCCCCGTCCCACCTGTGCCGCTGCCCTCCACCCCCCCGGGAACGGATTTCCAAGCACGCGGATCGGGGTGCTAGAGTTCCACTCGTTGCAAGGGCCTGTGGCGCAGTCCGGTAGCGCACCTCGTTCGCATCGAGGGGGCCAGGGGTTCAAATCCCCTCAGGTCCACGCAGTTCAAAGCCCCTACTGGTGATCACCGGTAGGGGCTTTGGCATGCCGTACGGCAGCGAGTACGGCAACTACTTTGGATCTTGCTTCCCGAGGTGCTTGGCGAAGCACAGGCTTGCCTCGTGGAAGCGGTAGTAGCCGAACTTCGCGCAGGGCTCGTAGCCGCTGGACGTGTACAGGGCGATGGCCTCCGGCTGCTTCGTGCCGGTCTCCAGGACCATCCGGGCCCGGCCCGCCGCTCGTGCGTCCTCCTCCAGGGCCGCCAGGATGCGCCGGGCGAGACCGCGGCCGCGCGCCGACGTCACCACGAACATGCGCTTGAGCTCGGCGTCGCCGTCGAGGTTGCCCTCCTCGTTGGTGTCCCGGGCGCGCCAGCCGCCGGTGGCGACGGGGCTGTCGGACTCGTCGTACGCGATCAGGTAGACGCCGTTCGGGGGCTCGAAGTCGGCCGGGTCGAGCGATGTGGCGTCCCCGCCGTCGCCGTAGCGGACGTGGTACTCGGCCTGGACCTCGTCGTTGAGCTTGACGGCGTCCGGGTGGTCGAAGGAGACGCGGCGTATATTCATTCTGAGAACCGTACATCTATGCGGGATGGGTAGTTGGACCCGTCCAGTGTGCCGGTATCGTTCCGGCGTGCTCACCGTGACCTCCGTCAATGTCAATGGACTGCGTGCCGCCGCCAAGAAGGGCTTCTTGGAGTGGCTCGCCGGGACGTCCGCCGATGTGCTGTGTCTGCAGGAGGTGCGGGCCGAGCCGCAACAGCTGCCCGAGGATGTGCGGGCGCCTGACGGCTGGCACGTGGTGCACGCTCCTGCCGCCGCCAAGGGCCGGGCCGGCGTCTCCCTCTACACCCGCCGCGAGCCCGACCGCGTCCGGGTCGGCTTCGGCTCGGCCGAGTTCGACACCAGCGGACGTTACGCCGAGGCGGACCTGCCCGGCGTCACCGTCGCCTCCCTCTACCTCCCCTCCGGCGAGGTCGGCACCGAGCGGCAGGACGAGAAGGTCCGCTTCATGGCCGAGTTCCTCGCCCATCTGAAGGAGCTGCGCGAGCGGTCCGCCGCCGACGGGCGCGAGGTCGTCGTCTGCGGCGACTGGAACATCGCCCACCAGCCGGCCGACCTGAAGAGCTGGCGCGCCAACCAGAAGAACTCCGGGTTCCTGCCAGAGGAGCGCGCGTGGCTGGGGCGGGTCTTCGATCCGGCGGACGGGGGGTACGTCGACGTGGTGCGCGCCCTGCATCCGGATGCCGAGGGGCCGTACTCGTGGTGGTCGTACCGGGGGCGGGCCTTCGAGAACGACAGCGGCTGGCGCATCGACTACCACGTCTCCACGCCCGGGCTGGCCGCCAAGGCCGTCAAGGGCTACGTCGAGCGTGCGGCCAGCTATGACGAGCGGTGGTCGGACCACGCGCCGGTGACCGTCGTCTACGACCGGTAACCCCCGCGGCCGGACCCGCTCTTCCCCACGCTGCCTGCCCGAACTCTTGTCGCAGACCGTTTCCGGCCAATTACGCGAGTACGTCAAATGGCGTGGACCGGCTCTCTCCGGATGCCGTCTACTGGTGGAGCCGAGCAGTCGGCAGCACCTACGCGGCGAGCACGGGGGAGGTCCGCCATGGCGGAAGAGGCTGCGCATCACTGGATCGTGGTGCTGGACATCGAGAACTTCAGTTCACGCCGTGATCCTGTGCAGCGACGCATTCGGGCCGCGATGTACCACGTTCTGCGCGACGCGATGGAGCGGGTCGGCCTCGCGGCGGCGGACGTCGTGTCCGAGGACCGCGGTGACGGTGTGCTCATGCTGGTCAAGTCGACCGTCTCGCCCGTGCTGATCGCCGGGCCCTTCCTGCGCGAGCTGGACGCGGGACTGGGCGAGTACGCGGAGGGCGCGAAGGAGGACCACGCGGTGCGGTTGCGCCTGGCGCTGCACCAGGGCCTGGCGGAGCGGGATGACGATGGCTGGTCGGGCGACGCGGTCAACACGGCCTGCCGGATCGTGGACGCTCAGCCCCTGAGGGACGTCCTGGTGGCCGCCCCTTCGGCGCGGACGGTGTTCGCCGTGTCGGACGAGATCCACCGCGCCGTGATCAGACATGGTCACCGCGGTATCGACCCCGCGGCCTATCTGCCCTGTGACTTCGCCACCAAGCACGGCGAGACGATCAGCATCTGGATCACCGTCCCCGGATACCCGGCTCCGCCGGGACTGCCGGCCACGGCCTCCGGCGGCGTCCCGCCCGAGGAGCGGCCCGAACCGGCCACCGCCGAGCCGCGCCGCGACGGGCGGCCCCACGTCACGCAGCACGCCGACACCGTGCAGGGCGACATGGTCGCCGGTGACAAGAGCGTGACCGTCCACAACACCGGGAACGTGCGGCTGTGACGGCGGCCGCGGCGGGAGGAGCCCCGGCCGCCGGTGATCCAGGGGGGAGCCAGCCGGCGGCCGGGTCGGGGGGACCCGCGGCGGGCGGTGCGGGCGGTGCGCCCAAACCGTCCGCCCCGGGCCCCGGCCAGGAACAGGCCAAGGACAAGCAGGACGGTACGGCCCAGGTGGCATCGGCGACGGGAGGCGACGACGGCGCCGACCGGCAGGAGGCCCCGCAGTCCGGGCCGGGCGCCGAGTCGTACGAGGCGACCGGCCAGCTCGGGCAGGGTTCGCAGCGCCGCGGGCTGTTGCAGAACGCCGTCGCCAACGTCGAGGGCGACATGGTCGGCGGCGACAAGTACGTCGTCCTGCTGGGCGGGCGCAGACGCAGGCTGCGCGCGCTGTCCCCGCTCATCGCCGAACGGGTCCGGTTCGCCTACTGCCCGCCCGCCGACCTGCCCGACGCCCGTGACGCGCTCGCCCGGCAGCGACTGCTGATCCTGCGCTCGGCGGCCGGGTACGGCAAGTCCGCGATGGCGGCACGGCTGCTGCTCGGGGCCTGCCGGGGCGCGCTCTACCACCTGGACAGCGACGTCGACTTCGCCTCGCTTGCCGAACAGTTGGAGAACGACAGCGGGGTCATCGAGCGCGGCGCCGGGTTCCTGCTGGAGCGGCCCGAGGACATCGGCAACCTCGGCCGGGAGACGTACGAGAAGGTGCAGGGCGCGCTGTCCCAGGCGGATGCCTGGATGGTCGTCACCGTGGCGGCCGGCGAGCTCGCCGACGGCGAACTGCTCGCCGGTGTCAGGGATCTGACGGACGCCCCGCAGCCCCTGGAGGTCGTCCGCGCGCATCTGCGATGGCGGCTCGGGGAGCGCGACGCCGACCGGCTGCTGGCCCGCGAGGACGTGTGCGAGGTGATCACCGAGCTGGTGGGCGGCCTCCCCGCCTGCCGGCAGGCCGGGGACCTGGCCGCCGCGCTGAGCGAGCAGTACGACCTGCACGGCAGCGTCGACCTGGATCGGCTGCGCGAACACCGGGCCCGGCTGGAGGCGGAGGACTTCGAGATCTGGGCCGAGAGCCTGCCGGACGCCGGCGCCCGCAGCTTCGCGCTCGCCCTCGCCGTGCTCAACGGGCTGCCGCAGGAGGACGTCGCCGAGGCCGCCCGCTCCTTACGCGGCCGGCTCGAGGACGACGGCCCCTACCTACGGGCACCCGGAGCCGACGGACGCGTCGCCCCGGCCAAGGACCTGTTCGAGACGCCGCGGCGGCGGCAGTTGCTGCGGTTGCGCGCCCAGGAGCTGGACAAGCCGGGCGGCGAGCCCGGAAAGATCCTTGAGTACAAGGACCCCGGCTACGCCCGCCGGATCATCCTGCACGCCTGGACCCAGTACGAGATCCAGGGTGAACTCCTCGACTGGCTCGACGAGTTGGTGGTCCATCCGGCCGAGCAGGTGCGCGTCTACGCGGCCGCCTCCGGGCTTGGCGTGCTGGCCGCCGAGGCCTACCGGCACATCGAACGCCGTGTCCTGGCCCCCTGGGCGCGCAGCGAGAGCGCGCTGCGCCGCACCGCCGTCGCCTACGCGCTCTCCGTGGCCTGCCAGAACCCCTGGGTGAAGGAGCAGGCGACCACGCTCGTGAGCGGCTGGTACGCCGACGGACGACCCCAGGTGAGGGCGGCCGCGGCCCGGGTGCATGGCCTGAGTGCCGTCTCCGGCAGCCCCGTCGAGGAACTCGCCCGGCTGTTCGCGGTGGACAGTGTGACGGTGGCCGTGGCCGTCGGCCTGGGACTGGCCGACCTGGTCGCGGCCGACCCCGACGCGGCCGGTTCCGTACTGGCCATGCTGCGGAGCCGGGCCGTCGAGCACCGCTCCGGCCGGGCGGCGGTGCTCGCGTTTCTGATCGTCGCCGCGCAGGTGGTCGTGGAGACCAAGGACGTGGAGCCCGGGGCCGCCGTGCCCGAGTGGCCCACGCTGCTGTACCTGGCCCACCGGCGGCCCGAACTGCGGGACTCCTTCGTCCTGTTGTGGCGTGCCGCGCTGAACGAGCCCTTCTTCCATGACGAGGCGGAACAGGTCCTCGGCGACTGGGCGAAGCTCGCCGAAAGGGACTCCGAACTGCGCGAGATGGTACGGCTGCTGGTCGGCGCCATCGCACACGGCGACCAGCGCTCGGGCCGGATACTGCGCGGCTGCGCCGACGACTGGACCCACCGGGACCGCATCGTCGGGCTGCCCCTGACCGCGGCCATGGTGCGTACACAGCTCGACCTGGAAGGAGTGTGAGGATGCCCCTCTCCCTGATACTCAACGAACGGGTGATCGCCCGCAGCCGGGTGGGCGAACTGCCCAACCTGCCGCCCTCGGTGGCGATCGTCTACCCGGTGGAGGGCGGGCCCTTCGAGGTCGAGAAAGTCCGCACGTTCGGGCAGCGCTGGTTCGGCAAGAACCGGGCCTGCTACGTCGTCGACCTCAGCGACCACCGTCGCCAGGCATCGGTCACCAAAACCCCGCTGACCTGCAAGGACGGCGGACACCGATTCCAGGCGACGATCGACATCGGCTTCCGGGTGCACGACCCGGCGCTGGTCGTGGCCAGGAACGTACGCGATGCGCTGACGGTCGTCTACGGCTACCTGACCGACCGGATCCGGCTGCAGGCCGCGCAGTTCGCCATCACCGAGGCCATGAGGGCGCAACTGGCCGTCAACCAGGAGTTGGGCCGGGAGATCCGGCTCCCCGAGGGCGTCACCATCTACTACTGCAAGGTCCAGATGGAGCCCGACGCGGCCGCCGCCCGGCACATCCAGGAACTGGCGGAGGCGCGGCGGCGCGCCGCACTCGGGGTGCACGTCCACGAGGCGCGGCGCAGCGTGACGTACTCCGACGAGGACATCGAGGACATCAGGGCGGCCGGCCGCAGACGCCGGCAGGCGGAGGAGCGTGCCGTGCTGGCGGGCACACAGCTCGACTTCGAGAGCCTGATCCGGGAGCACCTGGTCCGGCACCCCGAAGAGACCGTGCCCGCCCTGGAGATCCTGGCGAAGGTCCGGGAGGCCGAGGCCACCCAGCACGAGATCCGGGACCAGCGGCACGCCGAGATGGTCAGGTACCTCATCGACCAGGGCGTCGTGCGCGAGGTCGACCTGCCCGGGCTGCGGCAGGGCGTGCTCGGGCCGAGTGCGCCGGGCACGGGGGTCGCGGGTGTGCTGGAGCGGCCCGACGCCGGGCAGCCCGCCTCCTTCACCTCCGGTGCGGCGCCCCGCGGGCCGGACTACTCGGCGTCGGCGCCCGCGTCGGCCCAGATCGGCGGGCCCGTGCAGTGGGGCGGGAGCACCCCGGCGCCCGCCGCCGCGCCGCCGAGCGGACTGATCCCGGTGTACATCGTGCTGGACACCTCGCCGGCCGCGGCGGTCTGCGTCACCGACCTGGGTAACGCGCTGCGTTCGGTGCAGACGCTGCTGGCCAACAGCCCCGACGTGGCCGCCGCCGTCCGGCTCTCGGTGATCACCTACGCCGACGGCGCCGATGTGGTGCTGCCACTCACCGAGGTCTCCTGGCGTACCGGCGTACCGGGGCTGAGCACCGCGCCCGGCTGCCGCTACCGGCCCGTGCTGCGGCGGCTCCTGGACCTGGTGCAGCTGGAGACGGAGCGGCTGAAGGAGCAGGTGCCGCGGGTGCTGCGGCCCGTCGTCTTCTTCCTCGCCGTCGGCCAGGCCGAGGACGACGCCGAATGGCCCGCCGCGCACGCCGAGCTGATGGCGCACAAGTACTTTCCGCACATCGTCGCGTGCGGTATCGGACCAGGCCGGGAGCGTGCGGTGCAGCGAATCGCCTCACGGCCCGAGCTGGGGGTCGTCGCCGTCGAGGGCGCGGATCCGGCGCAGTCGGCGGTGCAGTTCTCCGTCCTGCTGCAGGAGACGCTGCTGCATCTCGGCCGGAGCGCGATCGCCGGGCAGATGGAGCTGCGGCTCCAGTGCCCGCAGGGCCTCAGGCCCGTGGGGGAAGAGCAGTAGAGCGGCTGAACAGCAAAGGGGAGAACTGGGATGGCCGAGACGCTTGGGCAGTTGCTGCCGGTGTACATCCTCGCCGACGAGTCGGGCTCGATGTCGGGCTCCGTCGGCGACCTGAACGAAGGAATGAAGTCGCTGCATGTGGCGCTGCTGGGGGAGCCGATGGCAGCCGCCAAGGTGCGCTTCTCCGTGCTCGGTTTCTCCAACAGTGTCACGGAACGGCTGATCCTGGCCGACCTGAGAGGTGAGAACGAGCTGCCGCGGCTGTCGGCGGGCGGCGGCACCAACTACGACGCGGCGTTCGCGGCACTGCTCGAGCGCGTCCCGCAGGACGTGCGGACGCTGAAGTCCCAGGGGTACAAGGTGCTGCGCCCAGCTGTCTTCTTCCTCAGCGACGGCCAGCCGACCTGCGGCGAGGAGTGGCGGCAGACCCACGCCCGGCTCACCGACCGCTCGGTGACCGGCGCGGCGCCGAACGTCATTGCCTTCGGGATCGGCGGTGCCCGCGCCGAAACGATCCTGGCCGTGGCGACCGACCAGCGGTTCGCGTTCGTGTCGATTCCCGGCGCCCAACTGGGCGAGGCCATCGCCAAGTTCTTCACCGCGCTCACCAAGAGCGTGGTCGAGTCGGCCAATGCCCTGGCCGCGGGGCAGCCGGCCGAGCTGGCGGTGGAGAAGCCGGAGGGCTTCAAGCTCGCGATCGACGAGGTCTGACGGTGGACAAGGACAAGCGATCGCTGTTGAAGCGGTTCAGGGGCAGGGGCGACGAGCGGATGGACGCGCCGGAAGCGGAAGGTCCCGAGGCCTCCCCGGCTCCGGAACAGCCGCCCCCCGACCCGGCGCAGCGCGAGGCAAGGCTGACCGCCGTGCCGCCCGGCTCCGCGGCGCCCGCGCCCGCCGTCCCCGGATACACCGTGTCCGAGTACCAGGTTCCGCCATACGAGGTACCCGCCTACGACGGCCCGGACCTGAACGGCCCGACCGCCTCCGGCGCCTGGCCGCAGAGCGCCTGGACCGGCACCGGCCACCGTCCACCGGACGACACCGTCCAGCGACCGGGCCCGCCCCGCGGGGAGGGCGCCGGGCAGGCGTACGACGTGGGGCGGCATGGTGCGCACGATCCGTACGGTGGCGGTGCCGCTGAGCCTTCCGCGGCACGGCGGCACACGGCGCCGCCGGAACCTGCCGGCAGTGGGCCGAGGCATGCGGCGCCGCGGTCGGACCTGCCGCCGGGTTCGCAGCAGCCCGGGTCCGGTCCACCCGCGCCGGACTCCCGGCGCGTGACCAACCAGTGGCGGAGGATCGTGCTGGGCAGGGCCGCCGCGCACGTGGAGCCGAAGCCGCCGCCTGCCGACCCCTACCGGCCCGACACCGTCTTCGACGGATGGTCGAGCCCGCACCTGACCGTACGGCTGGCGTCCGTACGCGGTGACCAGCACCGTTTCGACGGGCGGCCGCGGCAGGACGACGTGGTCGCCGCCTGGCACGAACCGACCGCCACGGTCGTCTTCGCCGTGGCCGACGGCGTCTCGTCGGCCCCGCAGTCGCACGTGGGCGCCGCGCTCGTCTGCCGTACGGCGGTCAACGACCTGTTGGCCCAGCTCGGCCAGGACCGGCCCGGCCCGGACTGGACCCGGGTGCTGCAGGCGGCCAGATATCAACTGCTCATGCGGGTGGCCCGCGGCCGGGAACCCGACGAGCAGGACAAGGCCGAAGCGGTCAGGACCCTGGCGACGACTCTGGTGGCGGGCACGGTCACGCCGACCAGGGACGGCTCCATGGACGTCACGCTGGTACGGGCCGGGGACTCCACGGCGTGGTGTCTGCAGCAGGGCCAGTTCAACCAGCTGCTGAGCGACGGCGAATCCGGCGCGGAGGAGATCTCCAGCACCGCGGTGGTCGCGCTGCCGCGGCTGTCGGCGCAGGCCCGCCCGATGAAGTACACACTGCCCCCGGACGGCGTCCTGCTGGTCGGCACCGACGGTTTCGGCGTCCCGCTCGGTGACGGCACCGGCATGGTGGGCGACCTGTTCGGCTCGGAGCTGGCGGTGCCTCCGGCCGAGCCCCGCACCCTGGCTCATCTGCTGGACTTCTCCCGCGAGACGTTCGACGACGACCGGACCCTGCTCGCCGTCTGGCCCCGCCACCGGCTCCCCGGCGGCACCCGGTGACCGGCTCCGGGGCGGTGCGGATCGCCCGTTCGGATCTGGTGCTGGGCAGGTCCCTGGGCGACGGCGGCCAGGGCAAGGTGTGGGAGGTCGAGAAACGGCTGATCAACGGGACCTGGCCGGTGGCGTACAAGGAGTACAAGCCGGAAAGGCAGCGGGAGTTGCGGACCGATGCCCTGGAGCGGATGGTCGCCTTCCTGCCCGGCAGGCCGGCCGTGGTCGGGGAGCGGCTGGCCCGGAACACCGCCTGGCCCGCCGCGCTGGTAACCGAGGGCTCGCAGGTCCGTGGCTTTCTGATGCGGCAGATCCCGGACGAGTTCTTCATCCCCGTGCCCTCGGGCGAGCAGAAGGCGGCGGGGTTCGAGTTCCTGCTCAACCCGCTGAGCTATGTGAACACGATGGTCGGAACGGTGACACCCCGTCAGCTCTTCGGTCTGCTGCTCGCCCTCGCCGACCTGCTGGAGTGGCTGCACGGACTCGGCGTGGTGGCCGGCGACCTCTCCCCGAAGAACCTGCTGTTCTCGCTGTCCGGGCCGCGGCCCGGCTGCTTCCTCATCGACTGCGACGCCATGGGGCTCGGCGGCGACTGGGTCCTCAAGCCCGTGCAGACCCCCGGGTGGCAGCTGCCCGGCGGGGAGCCCGCGGAGACACCGCAGGGGGACCGCTACAAGTTCGCGCTGCTCGCGGTGCGGCTCTTCCTGCACGAGCAGCACGGTCAGGACCCGGCCGCGCTGAAACGGATGGACAGGGCCGTGGGCGAGCTGGCCCAGCGGGGCCTGAGCCGGACGCCCGCCGACCGTCCCGCCCTCGCCGACTGGCTCGATCCCCTGCGCCGCGCTTTCGACTCCGCTCCGGCGGCCTGGCCCGCCCCCGCGCAGACGGTCGGCATGCCGAGCGTCTGCGCACCGACGGCCGGTACCGGCCCGGCCGGCAGCACCCGTCCCGGGGGTGCGCACCCAGGCGGCGCGCGGCCGGCCGGCGCCCCTGCTGGAGGTCGGCGGACCGCGTACGTCCCCACGCCGTCCGCTCCTGCCCGCGGTGGGCCGCAGCGCGGGTCGTCGATCGGCCGCGCTGCCGTCGTGGGCTGGATCGTCTTCGGGCTGCTCGGCCTGGGCGCCTGGCAGCTCGCGTCCCACCTGGCCTCCGACAGCGGTGGCGGCTCCACCGGAGGCGGCAGTAGCAGCAGTAGCAGTGACACGGGCCAGCCGCGGATCGAGAACGCGGACACGCGCGAGGGGCAGGCCACGGCCCTGAACAGGCTCCTGTCGCAGAACACCGGCCGGCGCAGCGGTGTCGCCGACGCCGTGAAGTCGATGACGCAGTGCAGCGATCTGCAGCACGACCGGCAGGTGTTCGAGGACGCGGCCGACGCACGGGCCGGCCTGGTCGAGAAGCTGGGCGGGCTGGGCCTGGACCAGTTGTCCGGCGACCTCGTGTCGGACCTGCGCAGCGCCTGGCAGAACTCGGAGGAGGCCGACCGGGCCTACGCCCGGGTGGTCGACGACGTCTCGGGCAACTGCTCGTCCTCCGCCGTGTCCGGATCGAGCTCCTGGCAGGACGCGGCATCGGCGAGCGCCAGCGCCACGGCCGCGAAGCAGGACTTCGTCGCCGTGTGGAACCCCATCGCGAGCGAGTACGGCCTGAACACGCTTGCCTGGACGGACCTGTGAGCCACCCGGCCGGACCGCGGGCGCAGCCCGTGGGCCCTGGGTGCCCTCCCGTCGGGCGGATGACGGGGGTTCGTCCGGAGGGCGTCATCCGCCGGGCGGACCGCCCTCGCGCACCCGCTTCAGGGCGTCGGCGTTTTCGATGGTGACGTGGGTGCGGGCGGTGGTCACCCAGCCCTCGGCTCGCCATTGTTCGAGGACGCGGCTGACGGTTCTGCGGGAGCCGAGGACCAGGCCGGCGAAGTCGTCCTGGGACAGGGGCAGGGCGATCTCGACGGCGCCGGAGGCGTGCCGTCGGCCGTGGCCGGCGGCGAGGTCGAGCAGCAGGCCGGCGAGGCGCGCGGCGACCGGGTCGGCGCCCGCCGAGGTGCGCTGACGGTCGGCGTCCCGCAGACGCGCGGAGAGAACCTGGTGGACGGCGCCGGTGACGACGGGATGGTCGCGGGCCGCCGCGCGGAACGCCTCGCCGGGTATGGCCAGGGCTCGGACCGGGGTGAGCGCGGTGAGCGTCGCCGATCTCGGGCCGCCGTCCAGTCCCCCCTGTTCGCCGAGCAGGTCGCCGGGGCCGCGCAGCGCCAGGACCGCCTGGTAGCCGGTGGCGGAGACGGTGGTGACCTTGATGCAGCCGCTGCCGACGACGAGCAGGTGGTCGCCGAACTCGTCCTGTCGGACCAGGTGTTCGCGGGCGGTGAATGTCTTGACGCTGCCCGCTTCGCGGAGTGCCTGCCGGGCGGCGGGGGGCAGCAGGTCCCAGAAGGGAGTCCGGCCGGGCCCGTGTCCGAGTGGGCCGCCGTCCCGGAATTCCGCGGTCATCGCCGTCCCTCCGCCTCGCCCGCGGTCAGCCGGCCAGGGCCGCGATGACGATCAGCACGCAGCCACCGACGGCGGTGAGCAGGGACTGCTGCACGAGCCGCTGTTTGATCCACACGATCCGGCTCATGTCGACCAGCTGGCGGGACAGCGCGGGCAGCGGGGTGTGCCGGCCGAGCCGGTCGGCGAGCTCGTCCGGACTGCAGTGCCGTATGTGCCCGTAGAAGATGAAGTCGTCGAGGTGGGCGGGTGGCCGGCGGCCCTCGCGGTTGTGGCGGGGCAGCACCGCGAGTACGGCGAGCACGGCGGACAGGCCGAGCAGGGTCAGGCCCGTCCACAGGACCGTCTTCGGCAGGGCGCCCGAGACGCTGCCCAGCCGGTGCCCGGAGCCCGACAGAGCGGCCACGCCGGCGAGTGCCGCCGACTCCATCGCCAGGGCGAAGGAGGCCTTGGCGTCCACGGTGCGGGTCCACTCGGCGAGCACGGAGTGCACCTGCCAGGCGGTTTTCGTCGCTTCCTCGCGGCTGACCGGCTCACCGTCGGACAAGGCCGCACCCCTCCCTTTCGGCCGCGGATTCGTGCACGCCGGGTCGGCGCACGAGGACGCTACCCGCCCGTCTGCTTCCGCAACCGCCGGTCCAACGCCAGTGACAGTTCCGCCTCCACCACGCTCCGGGCCAGTGGGCGCAGGCGGTGGAGGTCGTCCTCCGTGCCGTGGCGCAGGACCAGGTCGGCGAACATCTCGGCGAGTTCGTCGACGTGTTCGCGGACGCGGGCGCCCGCTGCCAGGACTTCCGCGAGCGGGATGCCCTCGCGGACCAGGGCGGAGGAGACGTCCAGGAGGCGGCGGCTGATGTGGACGATCTCGTCGCCGTCGGTGCCCAGGTAGCCGAGATCCAGCGCGGCGGCGAGGTTCTCGGGGGTGACCTGGCCCTCGAAGCGGGCGGCGAGTTCCTCGGGGGTGAGACGGACCGGCTCCTCCTCGGTGGGCGTGACGCCGAGCACGTCGGCCATGTCGCGGCCGTGGTCCAGGGCCTCCGCCAGCTCCGCGATCCCGGCGAGGGTGTGGCCGCGTTCCAGGAGCGCCGCGATGGTGCGCAGCCGGGCCAGGTGGTGGTCGTCGTACCAGGCGATGCGGCCCTCGCGGCGGGGCGGCGGGATCAGCTTGCGCTCGCGGTAGAAGCGCAGGGTGCGCACCGTGATGCCGGCCCGGCGGGCCAGTTCCTCCATGCGGTACTCACGCTTCTCGGTCACGACGGCACCCTATGTCGTACTGCGGGTAACTTCGTGGTCCGCGCCCCCTACCCATCGGTACGGAGCTGCTCTACGCTCCCACTGCGCCAGTGTCCACTGGCATGGTTGCGGAGGGAAGGGCGACGGCATGGCGGAACACGAGCATGTGCGGGTGGCGGTGATCGGGTCCGGGTTCGGCGGGCTCGGGGCCGCCGTGCGGCTGCGGCGCGAGGGTGTCACCGACTTCGTGGTGCTGGAGCGGGCCGGGAGCGTGGGTGGCACCTGGCGCGACAACAGCTATCCCGGGTGTGCGTGCGACGTGCCGTCCCACCTGTACTCGTTCTCGTTCGCGCCTCATCCCGACTGGCCGCGCACCTTCTCCGGGCAGGAGCACATCCGCGCCTATCTGGAGCACGTGACGGACGTCTTCGGGCTGCGCCCGCACCTCCGTTTCGACTCCGAGGTGAAGATGATGACCTGGGACGCGGCGAAGCTGCGGTGGGACATCGAGACCAGCTCCGGGCCGCTCTCCGCCGATGTCGTCGTCTCCGCCACCGGGCCGCTGTCCGAGCCGAGGACCCCCGAGATCCCGGGGCTCGACTCCTTTTCCGGCATGGTCTTCCACTCCGCCCGCTGGGACCACGACCTCGACCTGCGCGGCAAGCGCGTCGCCGTGGTCGGGACGGGTGCCTCGGCCATCCAGATCGTGCCGGCCCTCCAGCCCGAGGTCGCGCACCTCACCCTCTTCCAGCGCACCCCGCCCTGGGTGATGCCCCGCGTCGACCGCGCCATCACCGGTGCCGAGCGGGCGCTGCACCGTTCGCTTCCGTTCACCGCCAAGGCCCGGCGCGGACTGCTGTGGGGCATCCGGGAGTTGCAGGTCCAGGCGTTCACCAAGCATCCCGACGTGCTCGGTTTCGTCGAGCAGTTGGCGAAGCGGAACATGGCCGGCGCGATCAAGGATCCCGCCCTGCGCGCCAAGTTGACCCCCGACTACCGCATCGGCTGCAAGCGGATCCTGCTCAGCAGCACGTACTACCCGGCGCTCGCCCGCCCCAACGTCGACGTCGTGGCGAGCGGGCTCACCGAGGTCCGCGGCTCCACCGTCGTCGCCGCCGACGGCAGCGAGGCCGAGGTCGACGTGATCATCTTCGGTACGGGGTTCCACGTGACCGACATGCCCATCGCCGAGCGGGTCGTGGGCGCCGAGGGCAGAACGCTCGCCGAGGCGTGGAAGGGCGGCATGGAGGCCCTGCGCGGGGCGTCCGTGGCCGGGTTCCCCAACTGGCTGAGCATCATCGGGCCCAACACCGGGCTGGGGAACTCCTCGATGATCCTGATCATCGAGTCCCAGCTGAACTACCTGGCCGACTTCGTGAGGCAGCTCGGCGTCCTCGGCGGCCGCGCGGCCCTCGACGCCAGGCCGGGAGCCGTCGACGCCTGGAACCGCCGGGTGCAGGAGCGGATGGAGCGCACGGTGTGGAGCACGGGCGGCTGCACCAGCTGGTACCTCGACCCGAGCGGCCGCAACACCACCATCTGGCCTGGTACGACGACCGAGTTCCGGCGGGCGACCCGGCGGGTGGACCTCGCCGAGTACGAACTCCTGCGCGTCCCGGCGACGGCGGAGGTGACCGCGTGAGCCGCCTCACGGCCGTGGTCGTCGGCCCCTACGCGCCGCCCGCCCCGGCCCGCGAACTCACCGCCGTCTCCGCCGACGGCGCCCGCCTGCACGTGGAGGTCCACGGACCGGCCGGCGCCCCGGCCGTCGTCCTCGTCCACGGCTGGACCTGCTCCACCGCCTTCTGGGCGGCCCAGATCCGGGACCTGGCGGTCGACCACCGTGTCATCGCCTACGACCAGCGCGGCCACGGACGCAGCCCCGTGAACCCGGTCTGCAGCACGCAGGCGCTCGCGGACGACCTCGAAGCCGTCCTGGAGGCGACCCTGGAGCCCGGGGAGAAGGCGGTGATCGCCGGGCACTCCATGGGCGGTATGACGGTGATGGCCGCAGCCGAGCGGCCGGGCTTCCGCGAGCATGCCGCCGCCGTGCTGCTGTGCAGCACGGGTTCCTCGCGGCTGGTCGCCGAGTCGACCCTCGTCCCCATCGGGGCCGGGCGTCTGCGGACCTGGCTCACCCAACACATCCTCGGCTCGCGCGCTCCCCTCGGGCCGGTCACGCCCCTCGCGCGCCGGATCCTCAAGTACGGGACGATGGGCCCGGGTTCGGGCCCGCACATGGTGGAGGCGTGCGCGCGGATCGTGCACGCGTGTCCGCGCGGGGTGCGTCACGCCTGGTCGCAGGTCCTCGACCTGCTCGATCTCGACCACGGGGTACGGGAGTTGCGGGTGCCGACGGCGGTCGTCGTCGGGACCGCCGACCGGCTCACCCCGCCCGTGCAGGCGCGGGCGCTGGTCGCCGCGCTGCCGAACTGCGTGGGCGCCACCGAGCTGCCGGGGCTCGGCCACATGACCCCGATCGAGGCGCCGGAGCTGGTCACCGGCCGGATCCGGGAACTCGTGACGACGTACGTGACGATCAAGGAGGGTGCATGAGCAGGGTGAGCCTTCAGGGGCAGGTCGCCGTCGTCACCGGGGCGGCGCGCGGAGTGGGCGAACTGCTCGCGCGCAAGCTGTCGGCGCGCGGGGCGAAGGTGGCGCTGGTCGGGCTCGAGCCGGACGCCCTCAAGCGGGTCGGCGAGCGGCTGCACGGCGACAACGACCACTGGTACGCCGACGTGACGGACCACGAGGCGATGAGCCGGGTGGCCGCGGAGGTCAACGAACGGTTCGGCAAGGTCGACATCGTGGTCGCCAACGCCGGTGTGGCGACCGGCGGTCCCTTCGTGGACTCCGATCCCGAGGCCTGGCGGCGGGTGATCGAGGTCAACCTCGTCGGATCGGCGGTGACCGCGCGGGCGTTCCTGCCGGCGCTGATGGAGAGCCGGGGCTATCTGCTGCAGATCGCGTCCCTCGCGGCGATCACCCCGGCGCCGATGATGACCGCGTACTGCGCCTCCAAGTCCGGCGTGGAGGCCTACGCTCACAGTCTGCGCGCCGAGGTGGGCCACAAGGGCGTGCGAGTCGGCGTCGGGTATCTGTCCTGGACCGACACGGACATGGTGCGCGGGGCCGACCAGGACGCGGTGATGCGGGAACTCAGGCAGCGGCTGCCGTGGCCGTCCAACAAGACCTATCCGCTGGGGCCGGCCGTCGACCGGCTGGTGGCCGGGATCGAGCGGCGGTCGAGCCATGTGTACGGGCAGTGGTGGCTGCGCGGGATGCAGGGCGTGCGCGGGTATCTGCCGGGCGTCATCGGGACCGTCGGGCAGCGGGAGATGCGGCGGTTCGGGTCACGCCTGGAGGGGATGCGGCAGGGGCTCGTCGGCGCAGGTGGGGCGGCCGACGAGGCGGCCCGCGCTACGCACCGTGACTGATCGAAATGCGCACTGTGTCCGGTCGTGTGAATCTGGTCGAGGCCCGATGAAGGGCCTTCCCCTCACCCTCTACGGGAGTGAACCCACATGGGTATGAAGGACCAGTTCCAGGACAAGGCCGAGCAGGCCAGGCAGAAGGCGCAGCAGGCCAAGGAGCAGGCGCAGCAGCGCGGTCGCCAGGGCCAGGGCCCGGGCCGGGACCGCATGCGCGACGAGGAGTCGGACCGCCTCCAGCAGGAGGAGTCCGACCGCTTCGACCAGGACTACGACGTCTGACCGTCCGTCCCGGTGAGCGATGAGAGCGGGGTGCCCTGCGTCGCGGGGCACCCCGCTTCTTCATCTCCCGGACCTGGGCGGCAGTTTGGGACGCGACCGGTCCGGCACGTCCCGGTAGTCGGGCGGCGCTGCCACCGGGTTCGTCTCCAGCAGCTCCACGGCGAGCTGTACGGCGTCGTCCAGTTGGGCGTGGCGGCCCTCCGCCCAGTCCAGGGGGGTGCGCAGGATCTCCAGGTCGGGGGTCACGCCCCGGTTCTCGACGCCCCAGCCGTACGCGTCGAACCAGGCCGCGTTCATCGGTACGGTGATCACCGTGCCGTCGCCCAGGCAGTGGCGGCCGGTCATGCCGACGACGCCGCCCCAGGTGCGCTGGCCCACCACCGGGCCCAGTTTCAGGAGTTTGAAGGCGGCCGTGATCATGTCGCCGTCCGAGGAGGTCGCCTCGTCCGCGAGAGCCACCACCGGCCCCCGCGGGGCGTTCGAGGCGTACGACACCGGCTGTGCGTTCCTCGTCAGGTCCCAGCCCAGAATGGTGCGGGTCAGCTTCTCCACGACCAGTTCGCTGATGTGGCCGCCCGCGTTGCCGCGCACGTCGACGATCAGGGCCGGACGCGAGACCTCCATGCGCAGGTCGCGGTTGAACTGGGCCCAGCCCGAGCCGCCCATGTCCGGGATGTGCAGGTAACCGCACCGGCCGCCGCTCAACTCCCGTACGACCGCCCGGCGTTTGGCCACCCAGTCCTGGTAGCGCAGGGGGCGTTCGTCGGTCAGGGGGACGACGGCGACCCGGCGGGCGCGGCCCGCCTCGCCCTCGGCGGGGGTGAAGGTGAGTTCCACGGTCGTGCCGCCAGCGCCCGCCAGCAGGGGGGAGGGGCCGGTCAGCGGGTCCACCGGGCGGCCGTCCACGTGGGTGAGGACCGCGCCCTCGCGGATGCCGGTGCCGGCCAGCGGGGAGCGGGCCTTGGAGTCGGAGGAGTCGCCGGGGAGGATGCGCTTGACGACCCAACCCTCCTCCCGGTGCACGAAGTTGGCACCCAGCAGGCCCTGCCGGCGCTGGTAGTGCGGCGGGCCCTCGTTGCGGCGGGCGGCGGTGACGTAGGCGTGGGAGGTGCCGAGTTCGCCCAGCACCTCCCTGAGGAGGTCGGCGAAGTCGTCGGGGGAGGCGACCCGTTCGACCAGGGGACGGTACTGGTCGAGCACCGCGTCCCAGTCGATGCCGCACATCCCCGGGTCCCAGAAGTACGCCGGGATCAGCCGGCCCGCCTCCTCGTAGGCCTGGCGCCACTCGGCGGCCGGGTCGACCTCGTGCAGGATGCGGCGCAGGTCGATCCAGACCGTCGTGTCGCTGTCCCCGGACTCGGCGGACGGGACCGCGCGCAGGTCGCCCTCGTCGACCACGACGAGCCGGGTGCCGTCGCCGCTGACCGCGAACCAGTCGAGATCCGCGACCAGTTCGGACTTCTTGGCCTTGCTGATGGTGAAGTGCTCGAGGGTCGGGCGGCCGCTGGTGTCGTCCGGGTTGGCGAAGGTCTCGCCGAGCGCGCCGGAGATCGGCCAGCGCAGCCAGACCAGGCCGCCGCCCGCGACCGGACACAGCGCCGAGTACTTGGAGGCGGCGACCGGGAAGGGCGTGACCCGGCTCTCCAGGCCCTCGACCTCCACGGTGACCGCCCCGTCGCCCTCTTCCTCCTCCACCGGGTCCAGGCCCCCGGCGGCCGGCCGGCCCTCCGGGTTCAGTGCGAAGGGGGAGGGGGTGGCCGAGGACAGCGGCACCAGGTAGGGGCGGCAGCCGAGCGGGAAGGACAGGTCCCCGGTGTGCACGTCGTACACCGGGTCGAAGCCGCGCCAGGACAGGAACGCCAGATAGCGGCCGTCCCGGGTGAAGACCGGGTTCTCGTCCTCGAAGCGGCCGTTGGTGACGTCGATGACGAACCGGTCCTTTATGCGGGCCATCTTGATCTGGCGCAGCGAGCGGCCGATCCCCGGGTGGGACCAGGTCAGCCACGCCCCGTCCGGGGAGAACGCCAGGTCCCGCACGGGCCCGTTGGTCGCGTGGATCAGCTCGGTGACCTCGCCGTTGGAGTCCTCGGTGCCCGCGGCGTCAGCCGCATCATCGGACACAGTGAGGAGCAGGAGCCGGCCGTCGTGCGAGGCGATGGCGAGGCGTTCGCCGGCCGGGTCGGAGAACAGCTCGAGGACGCGCCCCAGTTCGCCGGAGGCGAGCCGGCGCGGCGGCCGGTCGCCGGTCGCCCTCGGCAGGTAGGCGATCTCGATCGCGTCCTCGCCCTCGGCGTCGGTCACGTACGCGACCTGGCCGGTCGAGCCGAGCATCTCCGGCAGGCGCACCCGCACGCCCGGGGTGTCGGTGAGGGTGCGGGCCGGGCCGTCCCGGTGGGTGAGCCAGTACAGGCTGCCGCGCACGACGACCGCGCTCGCCCGGCCCGTCTCGTCGACCGAGATGCCGTCCACGTGCTGGCCGGCGGGCACCTGGTACGGACGGCGTCCCGCGCGCGGCCCGCTCAGCCGGACGTCGAGCTTGCGCGGCTCGCTCGCGAGGTCGTCGACGATCCACAGGTCCCCGGCGCACTGGTACACCACCCGCGTCCCGTCGCTGGAGGCGTGCCGGGCGTAGAAGGCGTCGTGGTCGGTGTGCCGGCGCAAGTCGGAGCCGTCGTACGCGCAGGAGTAGAGGTTGCCGACACCTTCGTGGTCGGAGAGGAAGGCGATCCGGCCGCCGACGAACATGGGGGAGTGCAGGTGCCCTTCGAGGCCTTCGAGCAGGCGTTCGCCGTGCAGCCACAGGCGGCCGGTGGCGCCGCCCCGGTAGCGCTTCCAGGCGGCCGGTTCGTGCGGCGGGGTGCCCGTGAGCAGCAGGCTCTTGCGCTCGCCGTCGAGGTCGGCGACCTGGATGTCGGAGACCGGGCCCCAGGGGAGCTTGCGGCCGGGGGAGCCGTCGGGGGTGACCTTGTAGGCCCAGGTGAAGTAGGAGAAGGGCTCGCCGTGGGAGGCGACGGCGAGGATGGTGCCGCCCGGGTCCCAGCCGCAGACCTGGGTGTCGGGCGAGCCCCAGTAGGTGAGCCGGCGTCCCGGGCCGCCGTCCACCGGGACGACGTGGATCTCGGGGACCAGGCTCCGCCAGCTCGTGTACGCGATGGTGGTGCCGTCCGGCGAGAAGCGGGGGTGGCCCGTCTTCGTACGGTCGACGGTCAGGCGCCAGGCGCGGCCCGGGCCGTCGAGGGGAGCCAGCCAGAGGTCGTCCTCGGCCACGAAGGTCAGCAGGTCGCCGCTCAGGTGTGGTAGGCGTAGATAGCTCACCTCCCCATGCTTTTCCCCTGGATGGGGCAGGGCAACTCGTGGATACTTACGAATCCTTCACAGACGTGAGCCACGGCACGTACGAAACGGTTTCGTTTCGTTGGTTGGCAGGGTATGTTCATGGAGGAGAAGGAAGGCAGACCCGAGCGGGAGAGGCGAGTGGCATGACTGAGGTCGCGACGGCGCGTCGCAGTCGGATCACACCCGAGCGCGAGGCCGAGTTGTACGGGGCCGTGCTCGACCTGCTCAGGGAGGTCGGCTACGACGCCCTCACCATGGACGCCGTGGCCGCGCGCACCAAGTCCAGCAAGGCCACGCTCTACCGTCAGTGGGGCGGCAAGGCCGAGCTGGTGGCGAAGGCGGTGCGGCACAACAAGCCGGGGCTCATGGGGCCCGGCGAGGTCGACACCGGATCGCTCAGGAGCGACCTGCACGCCCTCACCCTGCGCTCGGACGACTGCGAGATGGAGCAGAACTCCGCGCTGATGCGGGGTCTGTCCATGGCCATCCACGGCAACCCGGACCTCCTGAGGGCGTTCAAGGAGTACCTGATCGAGCCGGAGATGGCGGAGTTCCGGCGTGTGCTGCAGCGTGCGATCGACCGGGGCGAGGTCCGTGCGGACAACCCCGCGATCGACTACGTGATGCACATGATGATCGGCGGGTTCGCCGCCCGCACGCTGATCGACGAACAGCCGCCGACGCAGGCCTTCCTCCTGTCGTACATCGACGCCGTGGTGCTCCCCGCCCTCGGCGCCTGACCCTCCCCACCCCCTTCTTTTTCACCGCCTGACGTCACCGCTCAAGTCGTCGGGACGATCACCCCTGCCTCCCCGCCGGGTGGTCACCCCTGCCCTGCAAGACCCACGACCTGACCGGGAGTACGCCTCCGTGGCCACGTTCCTCTATCGACTCGGCCGGTTCGCCTTCAGGCGACGGCACTTCGTCGCCCTGTTCTGGGTGGCCCTGCTGACCCTCGCCGGGGTGGCTGCGGCCAGCGCCCCCTCGGCCGGCTCCACCTCCTTCTCCATCCCCGGCACGGAAGCGCAGAAGGCTTTCGACCTGCTGGACCAGCGCTTCCCCGGCACCAGCTCCAACGGCGCGACCGCGCGGGTCGTCTTCAAGGCGCCGGCCGGACAGAAGATGACCGACGCCGGCAACAAGGCGACCGTCGAGAAGACCGTGAAGGAGCTGTCCGACGGCTCCGAGGTCACCTCCGTCGACGACCCCTTCAAGGCGCACGCCGTCAGCAAGGACGGCACGGTCGCCTACGCCTCCGTGCGGTACGGCAAACCCGGCATGGAACTCAAGGACGCCTCCCGCACCGCCCTGGAGAACACCGCCCAGCAGGCCCGCGACGCCGGGCTGACCGTCGAGGTCGGCGGTGACGCGCTGCAGTCCGGCGCCCAGGCGGGCGGGGCCGGTGAGGTCGTCGGCCTCGTCATCGCCGCGATCGTCCTCGTCATCACCCTGGGCTCGCTCGTCGCGGCCGGACTGCCACTGCTGACCGCGATCATCGGCGTCGGCATCGGCGTCTCCACCATCACCGCGCTCGCCAAGGCACTCGACCTCGGCGACACCACCTCCACGCTGGCCCTGATGATCGGCCTCGCGGTCGGCATCGACTACGCGCTGTTCATCGTCTCCCGCTACCGCGGCGAACTCGCCGAGGGCCGCGACCGCGAGGAGGCGGTCGGCCGCGCCGTGGGCACCTCCGGCTCGGCGGTGGTCTTCGCGGGCCTCACCGTCGTGATCGCGCTGGCGGGCCTGTCGGTCGTCGGCGTGCCGATGCTGACCAAGATGGGCCTCGCCGCCGCGGGCACGGTCGTGGTGGCGGTCCTCATCGCCCTGACCATGATCCCGGCGCTGCTCGGATACGCGGGCCGGCGGGTCCGGGCGACGGGCGAGAAGCGGCGCGCGAAGGCCACGGACACCCCCGAGAAGCCGGGCCTCGGCGAGCGCTGGGCGAGCTTCGTCGTCCGCCGCCCCGCCGCCGTCCTGCTGCTCGGCGTCGTCGGGCTCGGGGCGGTCGCCGTACCGGCCACGCAGCTGCAGCTGGGCCTGCCCGACGACGGCTCCCAGCCGACGTCCACCACCCAGCGCCGCGCCTACGACCTGCTCTCCGAGGGCTTCGGGCCCGGCTTCAACGGCCCGCTGATGATCGTCGTCGACGCCAAGGCCAGCAACACGCCCAAGGCGGCGGCCACCAGGGTGACCGACGAGATCAAGGGCATGAAGGACGTCGCCGCGGTGACCCCGGCGATGTTCAACAAGGCCGGCGACACCGCGATGATCACCGTCATCCCGTCGTCCAAGCCGTCCTCGACGCAGACCGAGGACCTGGTGCACGGCATCCGCGGCAAGGGCGCCGCCATCAAGGCCGACACGGACGCGAAGGTGCTGGTCACCGGCACCACCGCGATGAACATCGACTTCTCGCAGAAGCTCAACGACGCCCTGATCCCGTACCTGGGACTGGTGGTGGGCCTCGCCTTCCTCCTGCTGATCGTGGTCTTCCGCTCGATCCTGGTCCCGCTGAAGGCGGCCCTCGGCTTCCTGCTCAGTGTGCTCGGCGCGCTCGGCGCCGTGGTCGCGGTCTTCCAGTGGGGCTGGCTCGGCGGGCTCCTCGGGGTCGAGCAGACCGGCCCGATCATGTCGATGATGCCGATCTTCATGGTGGGCGTTGTCTTCGGCCTCGCGATGGACTACGAGGTCTTCCTCGTGACCCGGATGCGGGAGGCGTACGTCCACGGTGAGACGCCCGGCCAGGCCGTGGTCACCGGCTTCCGGCACAGCGCCCGGGTGGTGGCCGCCGCCGCGGTCATCATGATGGCCGTCTTCGGCGGCTTCATCAGCTCCAGTGAGTCCATGATCAAGATGATCGGCTTCGGCCTCGCGATCGCGGTCTTCTTCGACGCGTTCGTGGTCCGCATGGCGATCGTGCCGGCGGTGCTGGCCCTGCTCGGCAAGAAGGCCTGGTGGCTGCCGAAGTGGCTGGACCGGGCGCTGCCCAACGTGGACGTCGAGGGCGAGGGCCTCAGGACCCCGGGCGACACCAAGGACAGCGACCCCGACGAGGAGCGGGAGCTGGTACGGGCCTGAGCCTTCGGGGTGCGGGCGGCCTCCTGGACCGCGGGGTGTAGTGCGCTGCACCACGGGTCCGGGAGGCCGCTCCCTCGTTGCGAGGGCCGCCGTACGGGATCCTGGAGGCGGGTCGAAGAAGTCCCCAGGACCTTGACCCCGAACCTCCACCCCGTATCCCACCCGGAAGGGCCCCGCCATGTCTGCCGTCGCCGCCGTCAAGAAGTTCGTCACCGGCCTCCTCCTGTGGACCTGTAAGGGCATCCTCGCCGCCGCGATGATGGGCCTGGTCTCCCTGGGCGCCGCGGGCGGCCTGGTGGGGGAGCGCCGCAAGCGCCGGGCGGTTGTCAGTGGCGCCGCCTAACGTGGCGGCATGACCATCCTCCCGGCACGACCCCGTACCGCCCTGCTGGTGATCGACGTCCAGCAGGGCGTCGTCGCGACCGCACACCAGAGGGACGCCGTCGTCGCGAACATCGCGTCCCTCGTCGAGCGGGCCCGGGAACAGGACGTCCCGGTCGTCTGGGTCCAGCACTCCGACGCGGAGCTCGTGAAGGGCAGCGACGACTGGCGGTACGTCCCCGAACTGCCGCGCCAGGACTCCGAGCCGCTCGTCCACAAGAACCACGGCGACTCCTTCGAGGCCACCGAGCTGGAGCGGGTCCTCGCCGAGGCGGGGGTCGGCCATCTCGTCGTCACGGGCGCGGAGACCGACGCCTGCATACGCTCCACGATCCACGGGGCCTTCGTCCGCGGCTACGACGTCACCCTCGTGGCTGACGCGCACACCACGAACGACAAGACCGCGTGGGGCGCTCCACCGCCGGACCAGGTCATCGCCCACACGAACCGGTACTGGCGCCACCAGTCGGCACCGGGGCGGACGGCGGCGGTGACGGAGACGAAGGAGGTGGCGTTCGGCGGCCGGTGAAGCTCCCTCTTCACCCGGTCGGCGTACCCCGCGAGGGCGGTGGCGGGACTCGGCGAGTGGATGAGCCCATGGAAGCCGACGTTAGGCTGTGGGATCGGTGCGGCCCAGGTGTACGGGGTGCCCGCCCTGGGCACGAGGCCCCCTACAGCTTGTAGTAGTTTCGTACCGCAGCAGAGCAAGACGCCCGCAGTCGGCCCGGAGGTGTCCATGGAGCCGTCCCAGCTGCTGATCAGTCTCGTCCTCCCGGTGTACGGGGTGGAGGAGTACCTACGGCCCTGTCTGGACTCGATCCTCGGGCAGTCGTTCTCCTCCTTCGAGGTGATCGCCGTGGACGACGCCTCCCCCGACGGGTGCGGGGCGATCCTCGACGAGTACGCGAGCAGGGATCCACGGGTCCGGGTCGTGCACCTGGAGGCCAACGGCGGGCTAGGCGAGGCCCGTAACACCGGGCTTGAACTGGCTCGCGGGGAGTACGTCTGGTTCGTCGACAGCGACGACCTGCTGGCCGACGAAGCGCTGGCCGCGATCGCCGGCAGACTGACCGCGACCCGCCCCGACGTGCTCTTCTTCGACTACGCAAGGATGCTCCCCGACGGCCGCGTCGACCCCTCTCCCCGCGCGCACCTGCTGCGTGATCCGCCGCCGGAGCCGTTCGATCTGCGGAGCCGGCCCAGCGTGCTCGAACTGATGATGACCGCCTGGAACAAGGCGATCCGCCGTGACTTCCTGACCGGTCTCGGCGTGCGCTTCGGGCAGGGACTGTACGAGGACCTGCCGGTCACCTACCCGATCCTGGTGGCCGCCGAGCGGATATCCCTGCTGGACCGCGTCTGCTACCTCTACCGTGAACGCCGCGCGGGCGCGATCACCGCCACCGTCAGCGACCGGCACTTCGACGTGTTCGGCCAGTACGAGAAGGTCTTCGCCTTCCTCGACGAACGGGGCCCGGCAGCCGAGGAGTTCCGCGCCCAGCTGTTCGACCGGGCGATCTGGCACTACACGACCATCATCGACGATCCCGGCCGGGTCCCGGCGTCCCGGCGGCGGGAGTTCTTCCGTCGCATGGCCGCCCACTTCGCCCGCTTCCGGCCGGCCGGCCACCCCTACCCGCCCGGCGCCCGGGGCGTGAAGTTCCGCCTGGTCGAGCGCGGCGACTACCGGCTGTTCGCCGCACTGCGCCCGGTCAACCGACTGCGCCTGACCGCCCGGCGGGGCGCGCGCGGTGCGACCGTCTCCGCACGCACGGCGGCACGACGGGCCCGCGCCCTGCCGGCCCTGCTCTACTACGAGGCGAACAAACGCCTCCCCGTGGACGACCGGCTCGCCGTCTACGCCGCCTACTGGTACCGCGGCTACTCCTGCAACCCCCGCGCCATCTACGAGGCCGCCCGCGAACTGGCCCCGGACATCCACGGGGTGTGGGTCGTCCGCAAGGACGCGGTCGCCTCGCTGCCCGCCGGGGTGGACTACGCCGTGGAAGGCTCGCTGCGCTCCCTGCGCGTCCTGGCGCGGGCGAAATACCTGGTCAACAACGTCAACTTCCCGCACACGGTGTCCAAGCGCCCCGGCTCGGTGCATGTGCAGACGCTGCACGGCACCCCGCTGAAGGCCATGGGCCTCGACCAGCAGCGCTATCCGGTCGGCGCACAGGGCATGAACTTCACGCGGCTGCGCGAGCACGCGGCCCGCTGGGACTTCCTGCTGTCGGCCAACCCGCACTCCTCCGAGGTGTGGCCACGCGTCTACCCCGGCACCTACGAACTGCTCGAGACCGGCTACCCGCGCAACGACCGCTACTTCCGCACCGGCCCGGAGGAGATCGCCGCCATCCGCGCCCGCCTGGGCATCGAGCCCGGCCAGACCGCCGTGCTGTACGCGCCGACGTTCCGGGAGTACGCGGCCGACGCCGATCCGCTGCCCGACCCCTCCCGCCTGGCGGCAGCCCTCGGACCGGGGTACGTGCTGATGCTGCGCTCCCACTACTACGACGCCGACGGCGCCCGGTCCGACGCCGAGAGACGGGCCGAGGGCGCCGCGCGCGTGGTCGACCTGTCGTCGTACCCGGTCGTCGAGGACCTGTGCCTGGCCGCGGATGTGCTGGTCACGGACTACTCGTCGATCATGTTCGACTACGCCTGCCTCGACCGGCCGATCGTCGTCCACGCCCCCGACTGGGAGACGTACCGAAGCACCCGGGGCGTCACCTTCGACCTGCTGGCCGAGCCGCCGGGCGCTGTCGCGGAGAGCGAGGAGCAGCTCGTCGAGGTGTTCCGCTCCGGGGCGTTCGCCTCCGGCGGGGCGGAGGAGGCGCGGGCGGCGTTTCGGCGGCGGTTCTGTGCGTTCGATGACGGGGGGGCGGCTGAGCGGGTGGTGCGGCGGGTGTTTCTCGGGGAGAAATGACGGGGGGTGATGGGTGGTTGTCTGCGGGTTCGTTGTGGCTGGTCGCGCAGTTCCCCGCGCCCCTAGGCAGGCGGCGGGACCGTGTCTGAGTTCGTCGAGTGAGCCACAAGGCTGTCCAGGGCCCTTTCGAAGGCAGCCAGCGGGTCAGGTGTGGCCGGGCCCAGCAGGTAGGTGCGCAGGCGCTGTCGTTCCTCCGCCAGGGGATCGGTCTTGGCGTCCAGGAGGGCGTCGAGGCCTGTCAGGTCCGGGGTGATGAGGTGGGCGGCGCGGGCGGCCGGGTAGCGGGTGCGGAACGTGTCGGGGGCGAGGTCCGCGGGGTTGGTGACGGCGTACGGCCTGCCGGTCGCCAGGTAGTCGGTGACGACACCGGACACGTCGGCGATGAGCAGGTCGGCGTGGTCGAAGCAGTCGTACAGACCGGGACGCGAACCGCCCGTGACGCGGTGGCGCCACCAGCCCTCGGCCGCCCAGTACGCCTCGTTCCACTCCGCCAGCGCCGCCTCCCAGGCGGCCGACGGCGGGCCCTCGGTGACCCCGGCGTCGCGGGCGGCCTGCGCCTCGTCCCCGCGCGGGGGCCGGCGCAGCTCCTCGAGGCGGCGGGCGAGCGCCGGGAGCCGGGCCGCCTGCGCGGCCTGTTCCCGCGTGTCCCGCCGGAACTCCTCGCGGGCGTCCCGGGCGGTGTTCGCCTCGTCGATCAGCGTCAGGATCTCGGCGTGCGCCGCGCGCGCCCGGGGGTCCAGGGTGCCGGTCAAGGGGTGCGGCCGGTAGAGGAGGCGGACCGGCGGCTCCCGCTCCAGCAGGGTCCGCACGATCCGCGGTCCCATGTCGATCAGTGACGTCGCCGCGCCCGGGTCGCCGTGGAAGCCCTCCCAGGTGGGCGCATAGAGCACGGTCGGCATCGGCGACGCGGAAGGGGCTCCCGCGGCCTCCAGCCGCCCCAGCGACGGGCGGCCGACCTCGACGACGTCCGCGTCGGCCACGCCCGAACCCGAGCGCGCGTACCGCTCGCGCCCGGCGGGGCCCGCCACCCACACCTCGTCGTACACCTTGGTGAACGGGTTGGAGCTGGTCGGCTTGTCGCTGTCCCCGTGACCGAGGTAGACGCTGCGAAACTCCGGCAGCCTCAGCAGGTGGGTGTTGTTGGCGGCGTTGGCCACGAACAGCGCCACACGCGCCTCGGGCAGCCGGAAGGCGGTCAGGTCCTTGCCCAGCGGCAGGCACACCACGGGCCGGGACGTCGGATCGATCCGGGTGAGCATCTCGCGCTCGCGCAGCACGACGACGACCCGCCGCCGCAGCCGGTCGAGAACCGGGAGCCAGCCGTTGAGCTGGTACGCCGACTCCAGGGCGCCGGAGAAGTACACGACGGCCTCGGGCCGGTACGCCTCCACCTGCTCGTTCACCGTACGCAGCACCTTGCCCTTCGCGGCCAGGTGGCGTACCCGCCAGGCGTGCAGGGCCAGCCACCCGGCCGTGACCAGCGCGGCGAGCACCGCGGCCGCCGCGCCGAAGGCAGCCCACTTCGCCCCGGCCGCCGCCGCGACGGCCGCCCCGGCCACCAACGGCAGATCGACGAACGCGAGCGGCCCCCGATGGAGGTCCATCAGCAGCCGCGGCGGCGCGTCGGGGATCCGCAGCGCCGACAGATCCACGTTCCGGGTCACCACCGGCAGCCGACGGCACCACCAGACGAACAGCAGCAGTCCCGCGTAACCGCCGCGCAGCACCTGCAGCGCCAGGAAGCCGAGGGCGGTCAGGACGAACGCGCCCGCCTGGGCGTCCCCCAGCCGCGCCAGCAGCACGAGCGCCGCCGCGCCCCGCAGCAGCGACCCCGTGGTGACGCTCAGGCACACCTGGCCGAGGGGCTGCATCGAACCGGCGATCCGGCGCAGCGCGGCGGGCTCGGCGAGGTAGTCCGCCGCCGCGAACACGGCGAACGCCCAGCCGTTCGGCACCAACGCGGCCACGAACAGCCCGAGCAGCGCCACCGGCGACCCGGCCACACCCGTGACCGCCCTCACCGGCACCCTGCCCAGCCGTCCCCTCGTGCCCACCCTGCTCACCGCCATCCGACACTTCTACCAGAGCGCCGTATGCGGCCCCTGGGCAGGCCCGACGCCGACGATCACCGCCACGTCCGGCTCCGCCCGGACGGTTTTGCGCGGACCGTGCGGAACTCGCTCGCATGCCACCTACACGCACCGCTAGCGTGCCGTGCATGACGACCCCCGATGCCGCCGACAGCTCCGGAGCCAGCCCCCGTTTCGCCGCCGCCCTGCGCGAACTCGGGCTCGACGACCTGAACAGCCGTGTCCGCCGTTTCCCGGACGCGACCCGCACCGCCGCCGAGGCCGCCGCCGCGATCGGGTGCGAGCTCAGCCAGATCTGCAAGTCGCTGATCTTCGCGGCGGACGGTGTCCCGGTGCTGGTGCTGATGGACGGGGCGTCCCGGGTCGACGTCGAGCGGGTGCGGCACGAACTCGGCGCCGCCAGGGTGACGCGGGCCAAGGCGGACGTCGTACGCGAGACGACCGGGTACGCGATCGGCGGCGTACCGCCCTTCGGGCACCGCACGCGGACGCGGGTCCTCGCGGACCGTTCGCTGCTCGCGCACGAGGTGGTGTGGGCGGCGGCGGGGACGCCGTACACCGTCTTCCCGATGGAGCCCAAGGAACTCGTCGCCCACGCGGGCGCGACCGTGGTGGACGTGCGCGAGCCGGCCGCGTGACCCCGCTGGTCGCCGCGGCCGTCCTGTTCGCCGCGGTGACGCACGCCAGTTGGAACGCCATCGCCCACAAGATCACCGACAAGCTGGTCGGGTTCACGCTGATCGCGGGCGGCGGGATGCTGATCGGGCTCGCCATGACGCCGTTCGCGGCAGTCCCGGCGGCGGGCGCGTGGCCGTACCTGGCCGTCTCGGCCGTCATACACGTCGCCTACTACGCCCTCCTGATGAAGTCCTTCCGGCTCGGCGACTTCGGGCAGGCGTACCCGATCGCACGCGGCACCGCGCCCCTGGTCGTCACCGTGCTGGCCGCCGTCTTCGCGCACGAGGTGCCCGACGGGCGGGCGGCCGCCGGAATCGCCCTGTCCTGCGCGGGTCTGACAGGCGTCGCCCTGTGGGGGCTGCGCGGGCACCGGCCCAACTGGCCGGCGATCGGCGCCGCCCTCGCCACGGGCCTGACCATCGCCGCGTACACGGTCGTCGACGGACTGGGCGTGCGCGCCTCGGGCTCCTCCCTCGGGTACATCGCCTGGCTGATGGCGGTTCAGGGGGGCGTGATCCCGGCGTACGCCCTCCATCGCCGACGGGGCCGATTCACCACCGGCGTACGGCCGTTCGCCGCCCTGGGCCTGCTCGGCGCCGCGCTGTCCTTCGCCGCGTACGGGCTGGTCCTGTGGGCCCAGACGAGGGCGGAGCTGGCGCCGATCGCGGCGTTGCGCGAATCGTCGATCATCGCCGGTGCGGCCATCGGCGCCGTGTTCTTCAAGGAGCGGTTCGGCGTTCCCCGGATCATGGCAGCGGGGCTCCTGGTCGCCGGCATCGGGCTGATGCTGCACGCCGGTTGAGGGGGAAGCAACCCCTGGCGGGGTGCGTCGGTCTTACCGGGCGTCGTGTTCAGGTCGTCAGCCTCTGTCGACTCGTACCAGCAGCTGTCTGGAAAGGACGCAGTCCATGAACCTCGATCCCAACCTCTGCCTGGACGTTCCGAAGGGCTTCGACGACTCCGACGCGGAGACTCAGGTGCATCCCGTCGCCAGGAAGCTGTTCCCCGCCATGACCGCCGCGGAAGCCTTCGGAAAGGCACAGGAGTGGGTGCGGGAGCACAACGTCTTCCTGACGGATGTCTCCTGGGACTTCATGCACGACGAAGATCTGCCTTACCTGCTGAGCATCTACTTCTCTTTCGAGCTGGAACCCGAAGACAGCTGACAACGGCTGGTTGTACTGCCCAGGGACGTTGGTGACGGCGCATAGTGGTGGGCGAGATCGGTGGCGAGGTCGCGGAGGTGAGCCCTGGCTTCGGTGGGGCCGTGCACGGTGACGGCGCTCCCGAACGGCAGTAGGGCTCGCACGTCCTCCAGACGCAGGAAGCGGATCGTCACCTTGTGGCCGGTGACGGATTCGTCGTGGCCGTCCCGGACGAGCCGTAGGCCGAAGATCCGTTGCGCTCGCTCGATCTGGGTCTGGTCGATGGTGGCGCTGACCTCTATCGCGTGCTCGTGTTCCCAGTGGTCGATGAGCGCTGCGGCGACGGTGGCCAGGGCCTGGTTCTCGCGGATCCGTCGTGGCTGGTCGACCTCTTCCCACGTCGTGATGCGTTCGAGTCGGTACATCCGTGGCACTCGGGCGCAGTCGGCGACGAGGTACCAGATGCCGGCCTTGGCGAACAGCCCGTAGGGATCTACGACGAGGTCGCGTGGGCCTGACTGGCGTGGGCTGTCGTACTCGATCCGTAGCCGGCGGCCTCGCCGTACCGCCCCGATCAGCGAAGCCGGAGCCGTGCCGAAGGCTCGTGCCTGACGCCAGGGACGGCTGTCCACGTGCACTACGTCGGTGAGCGGCAGGAGTTCATGAACTCGACGTGGCTGTGCGGCGGCGATCTTGGAGAGCGCGCGCCGGCTTTCGACCGACGCGTCGAGCTCCGCACGTTGCTTGTCATCCAGCCCGGTGAGCGACAGATGATCACGTTCGTCCGGTGTGAGTCGCGTGAGGTCGAACCCGGATCCGGGCAGCATGGTCACGCCTCCCAGGCGGCCCCGATGGGCGGTCACCGGCAGACCGGCGTCGCGGAGCCAGTTCAGGTCCCGGTTGACGGTGCGAAGGGACACCCCGAGCGCTTGGGCGAGTTCCTGTGTGGTCACGGCATCCCGCGACGCGAGGACCAGCATCAGGGTGAAGAAGCGGTCTGGGGTCACCCGCTAAATGTTTTCAGGTAATTGCGACATGATGCGGCGCACATCCCGGTCAGGCTGGCGGATGCGTACCTACGACCTGCCAGAAGGAATCTCAACCATGCCCGCATCCGTCGTGCCCATCGTCTACGTGAACGACGCTCCCGCCGCAGCTCGCTTCTACGGCGACATCCTCGGCATGAGTCCCTCGTTCGAGACTCCGGGATACATCACCTTCGACCTCGGACCGGGCGCTGACCTCGGCCTGTGGTCCGGCCAGTTCGAGGATCTGTCACCGGACGTCCCGCGCACCGGTGAGGTGTGCCTGGCCGTCGCCGGTGGACCCGACGAGGTCGACGCGACCTTTGAGCAGTGGCAGTCCAAGGGGGTCACGATCCTGCGCGAACCTCATGATGCGGGGTTCGGGCTGACCTTCCTCGCGGCCGATCCGGACGGGAACCGTATCCGCGTCGCGCAGCGGGACTGAAAAGCCGCACCTGTACAGGGCGCGGATCTGGTGTTTGGGTTCTGCCACGGTGACCATGGCGGTGCGGAGGGGGAACGTGATGAGCAGCGCTACCGGGACGAGGAGGCCGCTCGCCCAGAGCGGGCCGAGAGGCCGGCTTCGGTGCTGATGGTGGCCGCAGCGATGACGGGGCCGACGGTGGCCGCCACGCCGGGCGCCGGTGTTGCATATGAGCCGGCCATCGTGGAGGCTCCCGCGGCCTCGTGGAGGACCCGCGTGATCAGCGTGCTGCCCAGCGCGAATGACGCCATGTCATCCACGTCATGTCCCCCAACACCGCGTCGCTCCACGCGCTGTCGCGTATTCGGCATTCGGTTTCGGTAAGAGAAACCTATTCAATCCTTGCCTTCAGTATTGAGCCGGGACCTCCTCCGCCCCCGTATTCACCGGTGCCACACAGACACAAGTCTCCAGCGATCAAGGGCTGTTGACGACTGATCAGATTGGAGGGCCATCATGTCCTTCGCAAAGATCACGCTGGCCAAGAAGGCCAAGAAGAAGCAGGACAACGCCGCAAAGGGCAAGAACAACCACGGCAAGAAGAAGCACCACCGCAAGCACAAGAAGCACGCCGGCTAGAAACTCGGCGTCGTAATAACACGACCGCATGACAACGCCGTGCCGGGGTTTATGCGCACCACGTGCGTAAAGGCCCTGGCACGGCGTCGGTTCGCGCCAAACCAGGGAGCGTTCCGCTGTGAGCAGCGCAACCCCGATCATCATGTCCGTGCCCGCGTCCGGAGAACCCACCCGGCACGCACGGCTCTCGCCGCTGGCCGCGTTCCGGACGTTCTGGCCGCTCGTCCGGGTCAATCGTGTCGCGGTGCTGGTGTCCGCCGTCCTGCTGGTGGTGTCGGCCGGGTGCGACGCGGCCGCGATCGGCATCGTCGGCGTCCTCACCGACGACGTGCTCGCGCCGGGCGACCTCGGTGCCTTCTGGCAGCCCGCGACCCTGTGGCTGGGCCTCGCCGCGGTCGGCGCGGTGACCTCAGCGGCGGGCGCCTATCTCGCCGGCTGGACCAGCGAACACTTCCTGCTCGGCCTGCGCGACCAGCTCTTCCAGCACCTCCAACGGGTGCCTCCGGACTCCGTCGACCGCTACGGCACCGGTGACCTGGTCACCCGGCTCACCGGAGACGTCGAGTCCGTGGAGTCGCTGGTCGCCTCCGCGCCCGTCGAACTGATCACCGCCGTCGTCGGAGCCGTCGTCTTCGCCGCGGCGAGCTTCTGGACCAGCTGGCAACTGGCCCTGGTCACCCTGGGCGCCGCACCCCTGATCTGGCTCGGCGCCCGGCTGTTCGGCGGCCTGATGCGCTCCGCCACCCGCGACGAACGCGACAGCAACGGACGGCTCGCCTCCCTCCTGGAGGAGAGCCTCGCCAACATGCCCCTGGTGCAGGCGTACGGCCGTCAGCAGGCCGAACGCCGGAAGGTGCACCGCGAGGGACGCGACTGGATGCGCGCCGGGCTCCGGCAGATCCGGCTCTCCTCCGTGTACGGGCCGGCGGGTGAGCTCCTCGAGACGCTGATGGTGCTGGCCGTGATCGGAGCCGGCGCCTGGCAGATCTCCGAGCACCACCTCACCGTCGGCGGCCTGCTCTCCTTCGCCGCCTACCTCGGCTACCTCCACCCCAAGCTGCAGGAACTCGGCGAACTCATGATCAGCGCGTCCTCGGCGACGGCCGCCTGCGAACGACTCATCGAGGTACTGCGCACCGGCATCGTCCCCGAGACCGACCCGCGACCGGACGTCCCGCCGCTCGCCGAGCCGGTCCGCGGCGCCGTCGCCTTCCAGGGCGTCGGCTTCTCCTATCCCGGAGCCGACGGGCCCGTGGTCGACCGCTTCGACCTGGACATCGCCCCCGGCATGCTGGTCGCCGTCACCGGACCCAGCGGCACCGGCAAGTCCACCCTCGGCAAGCTGCTCCTGCGCTTCCACGAGCCCTCGCGGGGCCGCATCCTGCTCGACGGCCGGGACATCGCCGAACTCCCCGTGGACGAGGTGCGCCGGCACATCACCCTGCTGCCCCAGGACAGCATGCTGTTCGACGGCACGGTCCGCGAGAACATCGTCTACAGCCGCCCCGACGCCAGCGACGAGGAGGTCCTCGCGGCCGCGGTCGCCGCCGACGCGCACGGGTTCGTCAGCACCCTGCCCGAGGGCTACGACACCTCCGTCGGCAAACGCGGCAGCCACCTCTCCGGCGGCCAGCGGCGCAGGGTCGCGCTGGCCCGGGCCATGTTGCGTACGGCGCCGGTCCTGATCCTCGACGAGCCGACGGCCGGCCTCGACGACGCGTCCACGGCCCGCATCATGGCACCGTTGCGCCGCCTGACGGTGGGCCGCACCACGTTCCTCATCACGCACGACCTGCGCCTGACCGCCCAGGCCGACCTCGTCCTCCACCTCGCCGACGGCACGGTCACGTTCACCGGCCCGACGGCGCCGGCGCCGGCATCGCGGACGGGGGCCGAGGCCGCGAACGACGCGGCCTGACGGGGCCCGAAGTCCGGGCGAAATCCGGCGAAACCGTGCGGGCGCCGTCCCGCGGGAGCACTCTGGAATCAGGTGTTCCGGAGGTGATCGTCATGATGCACACCACTGTGGGATGGCATGTCGAGCTGGAGTTCCGGGAGGACGAACAGCACACCGAGGCAGCCGCGCTGGTCCGGCTGCCCGACGGGAGCGAGGTACGCGCCCACGGCCACGCCACCCGCCACCACACCGACCCCCATCAGCCGAGGGTCGGAGAGGAGATCGCGGGCGCCAGGGCGCTGAACGAGCTCGCGATGCAGTTGCTGACCAAGGCGCACGGGGAGATCGACTCGGCTTCGGGGCGGACGTCGCACTCGATCAACGTGTGAGAAGCGTGCCCAGCGCACTGCCCCCTACGCCACGATGACGCCCCGTACCGCCCCCACCAGCGCCTGCGCCCGTGCGTCCGCCGTCACGCTCTTGCGGAAACCGTTGGTGACGTAACCGAAGGCGATGCCGGTCTCCGGGTCGGCGAAGCCGAGGGCGCCGCCTCGGCCGGGGTGGCCGAAGGAGGCAGGAGTCAGCAGCGGGGAGGCGGCGCCGTGCAGCATGTAGCCGAGGCCGAAGCGGGTCGCCACGACCAGCACGCGGTCCGGCCCGGCGCTGCGTTCGGCGCGGGCCAGTTCGACCGTGTCCGGCGTGAACAGGCGGGTGCCGCCGTCCACTTCGCCGATGAGGGAGGCGTAGAAGCGGGCCAATCCGTCCGCCGTGGCGATGCCGTTGGAGGCGGGGAGGGCGGCGGCGCGGTAGGCCGGGTCGTTCTCGTCGGGGAGCGGGGTGATGGCGGCGAAGGCGCGGCGGGTGAGGGAGGCGGGGTCGGCGTAGGCCTCGGCGACGGCCCGCTTGGGGCGGGTCCGCAGGACGCCTGCGGCGTCGGCCGGGGGACCGACCTCGCCCACGCGGCCCACCCGGGCCTGCTCACCGGCCGGCAGCCCGAGCCACAGGTCCGCGCCGACCGGGCCCGCGATCTCGGCGGTGATCCACTCGCCGATGTCCCGGCCGGTGACCCGGCGCACCAGCTCGCCCGTGAGCCAGCTGTACGTCTGCGCGTGGTACCCGTGGTCCGAGCCCGGCTCCCACACCGGCGCCTGCGCCGCGACCGCCTCGGCGGCCGGCACGGGGTCGAGGGCCTGGGCAGGCGTCAGCGCGGTGTCCAGGACGGGGACGCCGGCGCGGTGCGCGAGGAGGTGCCACACGCGCGTGCGTTCCTTGCCGGCCGTCTTGAACTCGGGCCAGTACTCACCGACCGGCGCGTCCAGGTCCAGCTCGCCGCGCTGGTGCAGCAGCAGGAGTACGGCGGCGGCGACGCCCTTGGTCGCCGAGCGCACGATCTGCGCGGTGCCGCGCTCCCACGGCGCACCGCCGTCGACGTCCTTCGTGCCGCCCCACAGGTCGACGACCCGCCGCCCGTCCCGGTACACGGCGAGCGCCGCGCCCTTGTCCCCGAGGACCGCGAAGTTGCGCGCGAACGCCTCCCTGACCGGCTCGAAGCCCTCGGCGACCGCACCGTTCACGTCCACGTCCGTACTCCCGTCGTGCCGACCCGCTCTCCTCATCAACCAAGCAGGATCGTCACGTCGATGTTCCCGCGCGTCGCGTTCGAGTACGGGCACACCTCGTGGGCCGCCTCGACCAGCTTCGCGGCGACGCCCTGGTCCAGGACCGGCAGGGACACGCTGAGGGCGACCGCCAGGCCGTAGCCGCGGGTCTTGTTGGGGCCGATGCCGACCTTGGCGGCGACGGTGGAACCGGTCAGGTCGTAGCCCTCGCGGTTGCCGACGAGGATCAGGGCGTTGTGGAAGCAGGAGCTGTAGCCCGCCGCGAACAGCTGTTCCGGGTTGGTGCCGTTGCCGTCGCCGCCCAGCTCCGGCGGCATGGCGACCCTCAGCTCGATCTGGCCGTCCTGACTGGTGACGTAGCCGTCCCGGCCGCCGTGGGCGGTCGCCTCGGCGACGTACATGATCTTCGTCGGACGGGTGTCGACGGCCGGACCGGTGTCGGCGGTGGTGCTGTCGACGGTGGTGCTGTCACTCATGGCTGGCCCCCCAAATCGAGTGCGCGCAAGTACATCGTGCACAAGGTACTGGTGGGTAGGTCGTGAAGGCGTTACCGGGGGGTAGCGACCGCGGGTAACCCGAGGTCGGAGAGGTCAGAGGGCTTCTGGTGTGACCGCGTGGGCGAGGCGCCACAGCTCCTCGCGCAGGCTCGCCACCTCGGCCGTGTCGAGCCCCGTCGCCGCGAGCAGGGCGCCCGGCACCCGTGCCGCGCGCTCCCTGAGTTCCTCTCCGCGCCCGGTACAGGCGACGAGCACCGAGCGTTCGTCGTGGGGCGCGCGCTCCCGGCGTACCACCCCGGCGCTCTCCAGCCGTTTGAGCAGGGGCGACACCGTGCCGTAGTCGAGGCGCAGGGCCGCGCCGAGTTCCTTCACGGTCGTCTCGCCGCGCTCCCACAGGACGAGCAGGACGAGGTACTGCGGGTAGGTGAGCCCTAGTTCCTCCAGTACCGGACGGTACGCGGCCGTCACGGCGCGCTGGGCGGCGTAGAGCGCGAAGCACAGTTGCTGGTCCAGTAGCAGCGACCCGGCGGCGACCTCGTCCTGGTTCGTCACGTGCCCATTGTCGCGGACCGGGGAGCGAAGCCGAAGGGCGGGAGGCTTCCCGCGTCAAGGGGCGCGATCCGGAAAATATGGGACATTGGAGTGGGGGTGGGCACACAGCTTCCGCACAGGTCACGCAGCGTGAGAGGCCGTCACGATGTCCGTAGTCGAACAGTACGCACGAGCACACATCGTCTCGGACGCCGAGATACCCGAGGACGAGTCCATCCCCGTCGTCCTGCGCTACGACCCCGAGACGGACCCGCGGTCGGTACGGGTCGGACTGCCCGGCACCCACGAGTGGACCTTCTCGCGCTCCCTGCTCGAACAGGGACTGCGCGCCCCGGCCGGCAGCGGAGCGGTCCGCGTGTGGCCCTGCGGGCGGGTGCAGGCCGTCGTGGAACTGCACTCCGAGCAGGGCGTCTCGGTCGTCCAGTTCGAGACCAAGACGCTCATGAGGTTCCTGCGCCGCACCTACCTGGCGGCCGCGCCGGTGACCGGTTGACGGCCGTGCCGGGGCGTCCGGTCAGCCGCCCATCTTCAGCAGCGCCGCCACCATCGGCCCGGCCGTGTCACCGCCGTGGCCGCCCGCCTGGACCACGCCCGCCGCGACGAGGTCGCCGCGGTACGCGGTGAACCAGCCGTTCGGCTTCTTCTGGCCGTCGACCTCCGCCGAGCCCGTCTTGGCGCCGTAGTCCGGGCCCAGACCCGCCATCGCCTTGGCCGCCGTGCCGTACGCCGCCGTGTACTGCATGACCTCCTTCAGCTCCGCCTGCGTCGTCGCCGACATGGTGCGCGCGGCCTTCGCCAGCGTGCGGTTGTCCACGCTCGGGGCGACGAGGTACGGCTGGCGGAAGACGCCCGACTGGACCGTGGACGCCACCGACGCCATGTTCAGCGGGTTCATGCGGACCCCGCCCTGCCCGATCAGCGAGGCGCCCATCTGTGCGCCGCTCTGCACCGGGACGGCGCCGTCGAAGCTCGGCACGCCGATGGCCCAGTTGTTCAGGCCGAGGCCGTAGACCTGCTGGGCCTCCTGCGTCAGGTCGCTGTCGGACAGCTTCGGCGCGAAGTTGATGAAGGCGTTGTTGCACGAGGCGCCGAAGGCCAGCTTGAAGGTGCCCTGCTTGATCTCGGAGCCCGCGTCGTTGTGGAAGGTCCACCCGGCGAGCTTGTACGTCTTGGGGCAGGGGTGCGAGGCGTCCGGGGTGATGAGGTTCTTCTCGAACAGCATCGTCGAGGTCACGATCTTCATCGTGGAGCCGGGGGCCAGGGAGCCCTGGAAGGCCACGTTGAAGCCGTGGGTGGCGTTCGCCACGGCGAGGATCTCGCCGGTCGACGGGCGCATGACCACCACCGACGACTGCGCCTGCTTGGTCACCTGCTGCTCGGCGGCCGCCTGGAAGGTCGGGCTGATCGTCGTCTTCACCGAGCCCGGCGTGCCCTTGGTCAGTGTCAGCAGGGCCTTGTCGGACAGCTTGGCCTTCTGCGACGCCGCGCCCCGCACCACGTCCAGCTCGATGCCCGCCTTGCCGCCGGCGGTCTTGCCGTACTTCTCGCGCAGGCCGTCCAGGACCGGGCCCAGCGACGGGTACTTCGCGGTCGTCAGCTCGCCGCCGTTTCGGTCGTACGCCTTGACCGGCGGGGTGCCGGCCTCGCCGGTGACCAGCTTGTCGCCGTACTGGAGGTCCGGGTGGACGACCGTGGCGTGCCAGTCGACCAGCGGCTTGCCGTCCGCCTTGTTGCGCACGACGGTCAGCGCGCTCTGGTACGCGAGCGGCTTGCTGATGCCCTTGTACGTCACCGTGCCCTTGACGGAGAAGGGCACCTTGTCGCCGGTGCGGGTGCCGGGGGTGAGGGTGACGCCGGTGATGTGCGCGTCCTTGGTGTAGCCGGTCAGCAGTGCGCCGGCCGCCGTCGCGTCGTTCGTGACGGCGGCGGCCTGCGCGGCCTTGCCCTGCTGCCAGGCGGTGAGGAACGTCGTGGCGGTCGTCTGGACCTCGGTCGCCGACAGCGGCCCGGTCTTGACGGCCTTGTGGTCGGCGCTCCCGGAGCCCGAGCCCGCGCGGTCGTCGGCCGCGGCTCCGCCGCCCCAGAGGGCGTAGACGCCGAAGGCGGCGCCGCCGACGACCACGGCGATCATCCCGCCGATGACGGCGGGCCTGGTCGCCGGCCTGGCCTTCTGTGGTTCGCCGACGCGCCTTCTGTTGCCCACGGTTTCGTTCCTCCGAGATTCCCAGGGTCCCCTCAGGGCCCTGGCGGCCCAGCCCCTTATCCAACCCAACGACGGCAACAGCCTAGAGTCCCTTCCTTCACGGGTGACTTCAGCCGCCACTCCGTAGCACAGCTGCGACAATCGGGCCGGCCGCCGTGCCGCCGTGGCCGCCCTCCTCGGTCATGGCCGCCGCGGTGACGTCGTCACGGAACCCGGTGAACCAGCTGTTGGACACCGCCTGCCCGTCGACCTCGGCGGAACCGGTCTTCGCGCCGACGTCCCCGCCGAGCCCGGCCATCGCCTGTGCCGCCGTGCCCTGCGTGGCGGTGAGCCGCATCATCTGCCTGAGCTGGGCGGACGTGTTCGCGGACAGGCCCTTGGCGGTGGCCAGTTGCCGGCCGTCGAGCTTCGGGGGGACCAGGTACGGCTGGCGGAAGGCGCCCGTGATCGCGGTCGCCGTGACCGAGGCCATGTTCAGCGGGCTCATCTGCACCTGCCCCTGGCCGATCGCGTTCGCCGCCCGGTCGGGGCCGCTGACGGTCGGCACCTTGCCGTCGAAGGAGACGATGCCCGTCTTCCAGTCGTCCTGCCCGAGCCCGAACCGCTCCTGGGCCTCCTGGGTGAGCGAGGCGTCGGTGAGCGGCTTCTCGTCGATGAGCTTGACGAAGGCGGTGTTGCAGGACCGCAGGAAGCTGTCCGCGAGCGTGGCGTGCTCGTTCGGCTGCATGCCCTTGAGGTTGGTGAAGGTCTGGCTCTGCCAGGTGGCGGACGGCGGGCAGGGTGCCGGGCCGTTCATCGAGGTCACGCCGTTGTCGATGAGCATCGCGGCGGTGATGATCTTCATGGTGGAGCCCGGTGCGACCTCGCCCTCGAAGGCCGCGTTGAACTGGTCCTTGCGGTTGTTGGCCACCGCCAGCACCTCACCGGTGCTCGCCTTGACCGCGACCACCGACGACTGGGCGAACTTCCTCACCGCCTTCTCGGCAGCCGCCTGCGCGCTCGCGCTGATCGTCGTCCGCAGGGTGCCGGCCCTGCCCTTGGCGAGCGTCAGCAGCGAGGTGTCGGCCACGCCCTGGGCCTGGTGGTGGATCGACAGCTCGATGCCGGGCGTCCCGCCCACCTTGTCGCCGTAGCGCTGGCGCAGGGTGTCGAGGATCACTCCGAGCGACGGGTACTTCTCCTTGGTCAGCACGGCGCCGTCGCGGTCCACCGCCTGGATCTCGGGGCTCGCCGACTCGCCGGTGACCAGGGTGTCGCCGGTCCTCAGCTGCGGATGAAGAACGGACGGGTTCCAGTCCACCAGCGCCCGCCCGGTGGTCCTCCCACGCACCACGGTCAGCTCACTGCTGTACGTGAGCGGCTTGGACGTGTTCTGGTACGACACCGTCGCCTTCACCGTGAAGCGCACCGTCGCGCCGCTCGCCGCACCGGGCGTGATCCGCACGTCCGTGATGTGCGCGCTCTGGCCATAGGCCGTCAGCAGGGGTTCGGCCCCCGCCTGGTCGTTCGTCAACGTCGCCGCCTGTGCCGCCTGTCCCTTCTCCCAGGCCGATAAGAACTTCGCCGACGCCTGCTCGACCTCGGCGGCGCTCGGCGGCCCGGTCCTCACGGCGGCCGCCCCGGAACCCCCGCCGCCGTTCATCGCCGAGACCAGGTTGTACGCGCCGTACCCCGCCCCGCCGACCATCACCGCGAACACGCCGCCTATGACGGCGACCCTGACCCCCTTGGGCATGAAAGGCCCCTCCCCGTTTCCCCGTTGCGGTCCCCCGCACTGTAGGGGGCCTGAGGGGAGGCAGTGAGGGCTGTTTCCCCATGTTGCCCGGCCACCGGGGCGGAACGTCCGCTATACCCAGGTATCCAGCCACATCCGTGAACGCCAGTCGTCGACCGGGATCGCCGTGCCGGTGTACAGAGGCCAGAAGTAGATGAAGTCGTACGCGGTCGGGCCCGATGTGGGCCCGACCAGGGTGTTTCCCTCGGGGCGGGGCCGGATCAGGCGGCTTGGGCCGTCCCTGGGCCGTGATCTTGAGGATCCGATGCCAGATAGAGGCTGTCGACTGCCTTCCGGGTGCGTCCCTCACTGCTCGGCATGAGGTGGGTGTAGGTCCGGAGTGTGAACCCCGGATCGCTGTGACCGAGGTACTGACTCAGAGCCCGGATGTTCTCGCCAGCGTCCAGCAGTACTGACGCGTAGAAGTGCCTGAGCGCGTGCATCCCGTGCTCGGGGGCCGAGGTGTACCGCTCGCCCTCCTTCCTCGCTGGGATGATGCCTGCGACGGCAAGAGCACGCTTCCAGTGGTACTCGTTGTAGTTGCTCACGCGGACGTGGTTGCCCTCGGGACCGCTGAACAGAAGTCGCTTGGTCACGAGCGGGCCGTCCGGCGTACGCCAGGGAAGTGTGACGTCGACCGGACTGAACTCCTGGGAGTGGTTCCGCAGCGCGATGCCCACGGCCCTTGGTAGAGGCACGTCGCGGACCTTGCCACCCTTCGGCAGTGCGAAGACGTACTTGCCGCGGATGCGCTTGAGTTGATGGCTCACGGTCAGCCACCCGCCCTCGTAATCGAGTTCGTCCTCCGACAGACCGAAGATCTCACCTTGCCTCAGACCGCACCCCGCGCCGGGGTCCACGGTCGCCTGGAAGCGTCGTTGGAGGGCTGCCCGTACCCCGAAGACCTGCTCTGCAGTCCACGGGTTGACACGTGGTTTCCCCGGCTTGGGCAACTGCACTGTTCGAGCGCGGCAGGGGTTCTTGCTGAGGAGCCCGTCATCGACCGCCGCGCTCAGGGCTGCGGAGACGGTCCCCACGATGATGCGGCGGTGGGACTCCGCCGGCACGGTGGCTTCCAAACCGGCGATCCAGGAGCGGATGTGTTCAGGCTTGAATGAACCGAGCGGGCGAGAGCCGATGTGTGGGTAGGCGTGCAGCCGCAGCCGACGCTCCGCCGCCTCACGGCTATTGATCTCGCCGGTGTGCGTCTTGACCCAGCGTTCCGCGTACTGGCGGAACGTCGTCCGCGTCGAGCGCGGGTCGATGTATTGGCCGCGCGACATGTCCGCCTCGATCTGCGCGAGCCACTGCTTGGCCAGGCGCAATTCCTTGTCGCGAAATGACTTGCTCTTTTCGGTTCCGTCGGGCCCGACGTACCGGGCGCGGTACCGCATGCCGGTGCCATAGCGATCGGTCTTGACCTTGATGGGTTTGCCGTCAGGGCCGGTGATGGTCTTGTACCAGCGGTCTTGGATGTGGCCAGCCATATCGGGTGTGGTCCCTTCTGGACATGGGACGGGGAGGGGCACGGTGTGCCCCTCCCCTGGGAGTTGGGTGCTGCTGTGGTGCTGCCGTCAGGCGGCGTCGATGTCTGCGCTTTTGCGGCCGGCGACGTATGCGCGCACGTCGGCGGGGTCGTAGCGGATGTACTTGCCGATGCGGAATCCGGGCGGTCCGATGCGCTTCTTGCGCCACTGGTAGACGGTTTCCTTGGGCACCTCGAAGATCACGGCGATGTCGTCGGGGGTGAGGTACCGGTCTGGGATGCCGCACCGGAGGATGGCGCGGGGGTCCGTCTCCGCCACGGCTCGGGCAGGGGGTGTCACTGCGTCCTCCAAGTTGGAATCACATTGCGCTGAGTCGCGACTCATCGGCACTCAAAGGCGCTCGGAGGGGTCTTGAGACGCGATGAGTCGCGACTCAGGCGAATGTCAGTTGGACTGATTCACCGTGATCCCGTTGTAGGTGATCACCTGTCGGCCGTAGGCGTCGCGGGGTCGGGTGCGGTTGAGTTGGGGGACGACGGAGAGCAGGTTGCGGCCGAACATCTGCTTCGTTCCTGGCTTGACGTTGTTGTCCTCGGCCCACTCCCGCCAGACCGCCCACAGGGTGTCCACGGGCACGCTGCACGTCGGTCCGGTCGTACAGCACTCCCGGAGGAACGCGGACGTGGGTGAGGCGGTGTCCTGCATGGAGGTGACCGCTTCCCGGCTGCATGCCGGTTCGGTGATCCGTCCGTTGGCTTCCAGGCGGGCGAGCCCGTCCAGAGCCCAGTTGAGGATCCCGGGCATCTCGGCGCAGAGCCGGCCGAAGAGAGTGGGATCTTCCTTGCCCAGCCAGGACACGGTCATGTTGAGCACCACGAAGCGGCGGGCGATGACCCCGGACGAGTCGCCGAAGTGCGGCAGTTCGTTGGACAGGATGACCAGCCGGGTGGGGAGCTTGCCGGTCCACACCGCCCGGTACTTGCGGTCGATGTCGATGGTGTCCTCACCCGAGATGGTCAGCAGCCGCTCGACGACCTGGCTGTTGTCGTTGCCGGACAACCGGGCGTCCGAGATGACCGCGAGCGGCTTACCGATCAGCGTCGATAGCCCGAAGTTCGTGCCCATGCCGGCGAGGGTGGGCCCGGCAAGGTTCTCCTTGCCCACCAGCTCTTTCAGCACCCGGGCGATGGTGCCCTTGCCTGAGCGGGACGGGCCGACCATGAGCACGATCTTCTGCTGGTCGGTGCGGCCCGACAGGACGTAGCCGAACCACTCCTGTAGGGACTGGATCGCGTCCGGGTCGTCAGGCCAGATCTTGTTCAGGAAGTCTTCCCAGGTCGGCGCGGTGGCGCCGGGGTTGTAGGCGAAGGGGACGGAGACCAGGTTGAAGAACCCGGGCCCGTGCGGCAGCAGTGCCCGGTCACGGATGCGCAGTAGCCCGTTCTCGCACGCCACGATCGGCCCGTCGTCGCGCTCGCTCGCGTCGCCGTCGGCGTCGAGCCACGCGGGTGCGTCCAGGTCCGTGGGCAGCAGGGTGACGGAGCTGAGCGCGTCGAGCAGGTTGCTGATCTTCGGTTTGGTGGGTGCCCAGGCGCGTTCCTCGGGCTTTCCGTCCTTGCCGGGGGCGTAGTAGACGGCGTGTTCGAGACGCTCGTACATGGCCTTGCGTACCTGCGCTTCGTCCAGCTCCCGCCAGCACGTTCCGGTCCAGTGCATCCATGAGCCGCGCCAGCGGCGGCACATGAGCTGTCCGTCCTCGGTCTGCCAGTCGGGCAGGATGCGGCGGGCGACGGCCAGGGGGTTGGACGGGGGCGGTAGTTGCTCGGTTTCGGTGGTGGGGTCGGTCATGCCGCGTTCCTCCCTTCCTGGGGGTTGCGGAGGGGGCAGGTGTCGCGGTGGGCGGTGTGGTCGGCGATCAGGGCGCGCACTCGGCGTTCCCCGAACGCGCGGCGGTGCCAGCCGCACAGGCACGTCGACGTCGCGCTCGGAGTGGCGCCGTACGGTGCGGAGATGCGCAGCATCGCGACGATGTACCGGCCGTCACCCTGTTGCGGGTCAGAGCCAACAGCAGTGCGGACGCCCTGACGGGCGACGCCTGTCGGCTCGCCCACGGCCCCACGGGGTGCGGCCGGTTCGGCGGCCAGCGGACCGCCCGGGGCGGCGGTGAGGCTCTTAGAGGCGGGAGGAAGGGTGGTCATGCCGCCCTCCCGCGCGGGGAGTTGCGGGCGATGGACCAGTCCAGTCCGCGCCGGATCACGTCGTCGTAGTAGCGCTGGGACTGGGTGGCGTTGGCCCCCGCCGCCTCACTAAGAGCCTGCTCGACCACGGTTCGGGTGAGGTCGCCGGATGCGATCAGCCGTCCCAGGGCGCGCGCGGCCCGCAGCAGCGTGGCGTTGCGTGTCCCGTCGGCGGCCGTGGCCACGTTCCGGGTCTCGTTGGCGAGTGCTACATCCGCATATCGGCTGGATTGCCCCGCTACGGCCCCTGAGGGTGCCCGTGCGGGCCTGGGGGCCGGTTGGAGGATGCTTTGCAGCCATCCGGGCACCGGGACCGCCACGGGGCCGCACAGGGCTTCGTAGGTTCCGGTGGGGGTGATGCTTCCGGCCGCGACGACGTAGCCGCCCTGTGCGCGGGTGTCGACCAACTTGCCGATGGTTCCTGCAGTGTTGGTCAGCCGCACCCCGTCGGGGGTGGTGAAGTACAGGTGCCGTCCGTCGTTCGCGGTCCGCACCCGGTAGGTGTCGGGGACGGCGTGCCCGGCGCGCTCGCAGAGCGCACGAAAGGTTGCCGCGCCGTCAGGCGCGTCCGAACTGCCCTTGCCGCCTTTGGTCTTGGGTACGTCGAGGTCGACGACCAGCAGCCCCGAGGGGCCGGTGGCGATGCCGACGTTGAACGGGGCCTGGGACCAGGCCGCGCGGATGCGGTCGGGGTCGGTGGTGGCGCGTTGCTCCCACTTGCGGTGGCCTCCCGCACACTGGCCGGTGCGGGGGCATGTCTGCTCGCCGTGCAGGGCGGGCCGCTTGGTGCCGGGGCGCAGGGGGAAGACGCGCCAGCCCTGCTCGGCAGCGTCCAAGGCTGCGCGTAGCAGCGCGGCACGGGGGTCATGGGTCATGCTGGAGGTCTCCAGTTCCTTGTTGGGTGACTGGCTGGCAAGGGCGGCCCCAGGCTTTGGCGAGACGGGGGCCGTCCTTGGTCATCAAGGCTTCGGGCGGTTGGCTTTGCCTTGCGGGCCCTGGCGTGGCTTTCTGACCGGTCGCGATGCGCGGCGTTGCTGTCCCGCGTCCGTCTAGATGCATGGCAACGAACCTCGTACCCTGCGCACATGGAGTGGGGGACTCTCGGCGTTGCGACAGTGGGTGCGTTGTTCGGGATTGGGGCGACGGTCATCACTGACGCCCTTCGCGCGCGGCGCGAGAATGAGCACCGTTGGGCCGATACGAAGCGGCTTGTATATTCGCGTTTTCTGATCGCGCTGGCCCAGGCACACAGCCGTATGACCATCGCGGCTTCGCGGGTGGAGGGCGGTGCCTTACGTGAGCGCGCGGTTCACGATGCGTTTCACATGGATCCGCAGCATTCCGAAGCGAAGTCCGTACTCAGGGAGTTGGGGTTGGCCGCACCCGATCACGTCTATCAGGCGGCGCTTCCGCTCTACGAGCAGTTACGAATGATCCGCGACATGCTCGCCTCGGAAGAAGTGCTGAGCTTCGAGATGCCCGAATACAGACGACTCGTGGAGCCATTCTTCCAGCAGATGGAGGCTCTTCAGCGGCTCATGCGAGATGACCTGCGGCCGCCGATTAGCCGTCGTGGGCGGTCAGGTGCTGATTCGGGCAGCGCCATTTAGCGCGGCTAGCCGTGGAAGTGGTTGCGCTTGAAGATCGCTTTGCGGATGTGGAAGGTGTTGCCGCTCTTGCCGTGGCCGGTGGGCTTGAAGAGCTGCACGGCGATGAACCCTCCGAAGAGCACGGCGGCGAGGGTGATGAGCTGGGTGATGAGTGCCGTGAGGGCGGTGATGAACGTAGTGAGCAGCAGCAGTCCGCCGCACACGGCGAGGAACCCGACGCCCCCGAGGGCGACGTTCACCGCCGCGCGCGAAACGGGGGCCTTCACCGCGACGACCGGGTCGGGCTGTACGGGGCTGAGCGAGTAGCCGGTGACCACGCGGCCGTCGGGCAGGACGATGCTCGCCACGGTCGGAAGAGTGCCGGGCTGGACGGGGGCGAGTGGTGCCGGCGCGTGGACGACGGGCGGTATTGGGGTGGGCTGGTGGACTTCCACGGCCCCCTCGCGGGGCGTGTGGCGGGCAGGCTCGGGGTACATGCGGAATCCCTTCCGGACAGGGTTCAGGGAGGCGGACACACCCCCTTGCGGGGGCGTTGTGGAGGGGGTTTTCGGGGTCTGACCTGGGGTGCCTCCCTGCCTCCCTGAGTGATCATTGGTGCAGGTCAGGGGCAGGGAGGCGGGGCAGGGAGGGATTGAGGGAGTTCTCCCTGCCTCCCTGCCCCGGCGGGGTTGGCCTCCCTGCTACTGGGAGGCGGAAGCGGAACCGTCGCTGTCGCGGTTGGTGAGGGCGCGGGCGAGCCGGTCACGGCCGACGACCATGACCCCGTCGGACTTGTAGGGCTCGGCCCCGGTGCCGTCGAGGACGCGCTTGAGGTCGAGGAAGGACCACTTGCCGTAGGCGTCCTGGTTGAGGACCGCGAGCCGCTTGAGAACGTCCTGCGTGCGCACCCGCGTTGCGTCGCCGACCACGGCGGCGATGTCGGCGAGCGGGTCACGCTCCTCGCCCCGGTCGATCACGGTGAGGGTGGTCACGCCGTCGCGCATCGCCTTGGCCCGCTCAGCGATCACGGTCGCCTCGTCGGTGCTGATGTAGTGCGTGCGCACCGTGATGGACGACTGCCCCTTGGGGATCTCGATCCCGTCGGACGCGACCACGAGCGTGCCCTTGTCCAGACCCGGGCGCAGCAGGTTGGGAGCGGCGCCACCGTCGACGGCCTTGTCCCCCAGCGCCATCCGCGCCTGCGACTCGGTACCCAGCGCGAGCGAGGCACGCGTGTGGGCCCCTTCCCGCACGAGCTTGGGAAGGTTCTGATCGGTGGGATCCTGGGTGCCCTGCCACAGCAGCACGTTCACCGCCCGCCCCTGGTTGTGGATCTTCCGAGCGGCCATGAAGTACCGCGACGTGGACGACGACCCGCCATACGGCCGCTTGTCCTCGTCCTTGAGCGGGCACATGAACGCGACCTGCGCCTCGTCCACGATCACCACGAGCAGCGGAAACTCGGTCCCGGGCGGCGCCTGCAGTCGGCGGTTCATCTCCTCGACCGCGTCCTCGACCATCTCGGTCACCTGAATGACATGGTCATCGGTCGGTCCCTGAATGAGGCGGGTAGCCAGGCCGTCGAACATAGCCCAGTCACCGACGCCCTTGAGGTCGCCCATCCAGAACTCCACCGACCGGTCCAACGCGAGCCACAGGGCCAGCGCGCGCAGGGCGGCGGTCTTGCCCTGGTTGGACAGACCGGTGATGAGCAGGTGGCGCTGATACACGCTCAAACCGGCAGCGTCCCCGCGCAAGTCCTGACCCCACGGGGCCTTGCCGGTCTTGTAGTTCGCGGTCAGCGTCTCGTCGGTGACCAGCGGCGACGGCCCGATCGGCTCGTCCAGCGCCCCCGAATCGGCGATCCACAGCCGCACCGTGCGGGCGGCTTCGGGGATGGTGATGAACACTTCGTGCTCGTGCCGGGTCAGGTTCTCGGCCAGCTTGCGCCGCTTGCCCTGCACCTCGTTCGTAGACACACCCGACGGCAGGGTGACATCGACCTCGACCCCGCACCCGGCGATCCGGATCGGACCCAGCATGGAGGCGCCGGCATCGCCCATCTCCGTGATGGCCTTGCGCAGGGCCGAGATGCCGAGGTCGCGCAGGGCCTTGACGACGATGGACGGGGTGATCGGCTCCCCCTCGCCCGAGCGGACGTTGTCCGGCAGGGCCCATGCGGGGGCGGCTTGCTGCTTGCTGCCGACGGTCCACAGGGCGAGTAGGGCGAATAGCGGTCCCAGGATGGTGGCGTAGGGCCAGACGACCTGAACGATCGTGATCAGGGTGGCGATGAACTCGACCGTGGCCTGAAGCGGGGTGATGACGTCGCCGATGTCGTGGTTGTGGATGGCCATCACGATGCCGAGGGCGACCAGGACGCCGATACTCATCCCGACGCCGACCCCGACCCCCTTCGCGGCGTCAAGCGGCGAGTGGAGCAGGTCCATGCGGCGGCGGTGGCGTGCCTCGCGGAAGCGCTGAAGGCGGTCCTCCCACTCCTCGGCGACCTCGTAGTTGCCCGCGGCTTCCGCCGCGCGCAGCATGCGCTCGTAGCGGGCCCCGGTCTTGCCGTCCCAGGCGCGGCGGGCCACGATCCGCCCGCCGTTGACGGTGTACAGGCCGTGCCGGGCCACAGCGCGGGCAGTGGACTTGGTCGTCTCGTGGGTGACGGCCGTGCGAACGGCGCGGCCGGAGCGCACCCACAGCGGAACGGGCTTGACCGGGGCCGGTTCGGGGACCACGGTCAGCCGGGTCACGGACGCCTCAGCGGCGGGCGGGTCGGTGTTCTTGTGCAGGTGAACGACGTTCTCGGACATGCGGGGATGACTCCTGACTGCCCCGAACGGGGCGGGAGTTGAGAGGAAGAGAAAGTGCGGGGGTGCCGGGGCGGCCGGACGGAAGGCGGCGGCCACCCCGGCGGGGATGGGTCAGTGCTCGTCGCGGGCGCGGTTCTCCGCGTGGCTGAGCTGAGAGGGTCGCGTGCGGGGGCCGTCGACCCAGCAGAACGGCCGGGTGCTGTCGGCGGCCAGGAACACCCGCAGGGCAGCCCGGGGCGGGGCGGCGGGCAGGGCGTAGACCCATCCCGCCTCCAGACTGGCCAGCAGGCGGGCGGCGTGGTGCTCGCACCCCTCAGCGCCCGCGCGGGTGGCGTCCAGCACGGTCACCACGACCGGGCCCCCGCACGGAGTGGGGTCTTCCGGGTGCGCGGCCGGGCAACGACCGTCCATGCTCACCACCAGCCCGAGGACTTCTTCGCGGCCTTCTCCCGCGCGGCCTCGGTCACGATGCGCTGCCGCTCCATCTGCAGCGCGGTCAGCTCAGCGGTCAGCCGCACGGTCACCGCGTTCATGGCCTGCTCAAGGGCCCGTTCGGCGCGGCCGGTGCTCTGGCCCCGCAGCACCCGCACGGAACCTCCCGCCAGGGCACCCAGGACCTTGCGCCGCTCGGCACTGGTCAGCGGCCACATCTCCTCGTTCTGTACCGCCTCGATCATGCGCTGCGTCAGCGCGATCTCCCGGTCCAGGCGGCGGGTGTTGGGCTTGCCCATGGTCAGTCCTTCCGGGGGTAGGTGTGGCCGGCGGGCGGGTAGACGGGGACGGCCTGATCGGTGAGGAGTCCTTCCATCACGACGGCCTCGAAGTCGGCGGCGAGGTCGGTGACCGGTTCGAACGTGAACGCGATGTCGGCGGCGTCCAGCAGCCGACCCGTACGTTCGGCGTCGTCACGGCGGGACTCGCTGAGGAACCGCTTCACTGCTGACCTCCCTGGTCAGGCTCACTGGGCGAGGGGACGGGGAAGGCGCACAGCACGCACATGCCGAGCGAGCGCGGCATGCAGTAGCTGTAGGTGACCTGGCACTTCGGGCAGGTGCGGCGGGCGAGCATCGCCAGAGCGAGGGCGCCCCACTTGCGCGAGGTCATCGGCCGCACGGGCAGCGCGAGGTCTTCGCGGTAGAGGTAGGCGACGCGCGGCGTACTCGTGCGGCGGTTGATCCGCATGACCTGCGCCTGTATCGGCTGACCGCCCGGACGCAGGCCCCTCGCCCGTAACTGCCGACGCGTGGCGAACCCGTCCGGCGCGAGCCGCCACGGGTAGGTGGGCACCCCGTAGTGGGCGCCGGTCGGGTCGTAGCACTTGCCCCACGCGGCGGACATCAGGCCGCCCCCACGACGCGGTTCCAGGCGGCGCGGAGTCGGGTTTCAGCGGCGGAGTGGCCGGCCGCGCGGAACCGCTTGGCCATCTCCCGGTACGACAGCGCCGGGGTCTGGCTGGTGCGGATCGTGTCCACGAGCGCGTCGAGTTCGTCGTCGCTGAGCGCGGGACCGGCCTCCAGCGCGGGAGCTGCGACCGGCTCGACCGGGCCCCACACGGGAAGCTCCCAGCGCGGCGTGACCTCGGCCGTGACCGGGGCCGTCACGCTGGTCAGTGCCCTGCCCGTGCCCTCACCCTGCCGGGCGGTCTCCAGCGTCGACCACGCGCCGGCCAGGGTCTTGGCGGTGCGTGCCTGCACGCGGGCGACGCGCGCCCCCGCCGCCGTCACGGCAGCAAGCCGGGTCTCCTCCGTGGCCGCTTCCGCGTGGAGCCGGGCGCGGGCGACGGCCGCCTCGTCGCGGGCCTCTTGCTGGATGCCCCGGATCGCGTCCAGGGCGAGCGGGGTGAGCGCGGTGCGCTCCCACAGTCCGTGGACCAGCCAGAGGGCTTTGGCGGCGATGGGGAGCCAGGCCACGGCCAGCCACGCGGCGGCGGACGTGCCGGCGGTGAGCGCGTGCGCGACCAGGACCCCGGCGGCGACCAGGCCGAAGCACCAGCCGACAGCGGTCACGATGCGGTTGTGGTCGCCCTGCGCGGCCAGGCGGCGTTCGTAGGCGAGGGTGGCCAGCCACCCCCCGTCGATGCCCAACCCCACGACCAGCGCGACCGGCCACGGCACCGAGGTGCCCAGCCACATCACGACCACTGCCAGGGTCAGCACCATGGACACCGCCGTCATTGCCACGGCGGGCAGCACGGTCTTGCTGTTGCGGGCGGTCACGCGGCACCGCCCGCCGCACCGGAAGTGCGGTTGGCCAGCGCCCGCCGCTCGCTCAGTACGCGGCGGTGGGCCCGGCGGATCCTCCGCGCGTCCAGCTCCGTGGGCGTGCGGTCAAGTGTGATGATCAGCGCATCGAGAAGGTCGACATCCGCCAGAATCAGCGGCATCTCCCGCTCGATCGCATCCAGCTCCGCGTCCGTCGGCTCCATGAAGTCGGCGAACGCGGTAACAGCGTCCTGAACAGTGACGATGTGGTCCATTGGGTCGTGTTCCTCTCGAAGGGTGAGCGGCCCGAACAGCACCCACCGGAGTTGGCCCTCCGGTGGGTGCGCGCCGTTGAAGTCGGAACATCCGGCTCCCCTCAGCGCTGCTCGTACGAGACGAGCAGCGGAGGCAGCCGGCCGCAGCGGGTGAGCTGCGGAAAGGTCGTGTTGCGCTGTACCGCGTACGGGCCAGAACCCGTACGCGCCCGCCCACTTGCAGAGGCGAGGCGGGATTTCCTCAGGACCCATCGACCACCCGTGTGCAGGTGGCTGGGTCCGCACGCTGTTGAGTTCTCAAGTAACTGGCGCTGCCTTCGTACTCACCCCTGCGGGCTTTCCTCCGGACGCTGTCAGTGCAAGCGAGCACACTCAATGGTGTTGCACCGCTTGCTCAGCTTGTTGGTACAAGCTGATGTGGCGATGCTGCACCCACGGACAGCGAGTCGTCAAGAGGATTGGGCCCGCATGTACCAACAAGTTGCGCGAGTGCGTCATGATGAGGGCATGAGCAAGCAGCCGAAGTACCGACAAGTCGCGGACGTCCTACGTCGCGAGATCGCCAACGGCACCTACGCGCCCGGCGCCCGGCTGCCCTCTGAGAACGACCTACAGCAGCGGTTCGACGCGTCGCGGAACACCGTCCGGAACGGCCTAAGCCTGCTGGTCAGCGAGGGTCTCATCTCGTCCAGTCAGGGACTCGGCTACGAGGTCAAGTCGCACGAGGTGTTCGAACTCAACGCGTCCCGCTTCGAGAACCTGACCTTCCCGCAGAACGGCGATGCCTACAACACCGATGTGACCAACGCGGGGCGACGGCCGCACCAGACGTTCCGCGTCGAGATGCTGCCCGCGCCGCAGGAGATCGCTGAGCGCCTGAGGGTCGACCCCGGTACGAAGAGCGTATTGCGGTTTTGTCATCGCTATGTGGACGACGTTCCGTGGTCCACGCAAGCGACCTACTATCCGTCGTGGCTGGTCGACGCGTCACCGCGACTGGCTGAGCCAGGAGACATCGAAGAGGGCACGACTCGGTACCTAGCAGCGCAAGGCATTGAGCAGATCGGGTACTTCGACGAGATCGCCGCGCGGATGCCGACCCCGGAGGAGGCGCGGTTGCTGGAGATCGGAGCAGGCGTACCGGTGATGCTATGGACGCGGACGGGCTACTCGGTAGACCGTCCGATCAGGTGCACCATCACTACCTTCCGGGGCGACTTGAACCGGATGAACTACGAGATCGGCGATCTTGCCGCCCGAAGCGAGAACACGTGATCATCAGTCTTGCTGAGCCCCATGACGTAGCCAAGCTGCTGGAATTCCGTGAGGAGGCCGCAGCCTGGCTACGCGATCTCGGCTCGGACCAGTGGAGTCGGCCGTACCCGGCTGACAAGCTCCTCGCCACGATCGAAGCCGGCACCGTGTTCATGCTTCGCGACGGGCACACAACTGCCGGCACCATCACGCTCACCCCGGATGCCGAAGACGGCCTCTGGACTGATGAGGAGCTGACCGAACCGTCGATGTTCGTCAACAAGCTCACTGTCGCTCGCGAGTACGCCGGGCAGAACCTTGGCGGCCGACTGCTCGATTGGGCGGGTGACAGGGCACGGCGTGCAGGGGCTCGGTGGGTACGGCTGGATGCGTGGACAACCAATGACGCGCTCCAGCGCTACTACCTCCAGCAGGGTTTCACGCATGTTCGTACAGTCCGGGAAGGTACGGCGGTCAACGGTGGGCCACGGGTTTCCGGGTGGCTCGCACAACGACAGGCACGGCTGGCAGACCACGGATTCGCAGACCGAACGCCGGAACCGGCCAGGCTCGCGTCTGCCGCCTAAAGGGTGTTGCACAAGGCTCTGAGCTGGGCATTTTCTTGGTATGGATGGGGCCTTAGTACCAGGTCGGGTGGGTTTCGACCTACCATCTGCGGCGAGAAACGTGCACGCGCGTTTCGCTACTAAGCCCCTCGGTTCGCACATCAACGTCGCCATAAGTGGTGACGTTGATTTTAAGGCCGACATGGCTATGGAAGCAGGACAGGTCGACGGATATATTGTTTCGGTTATTCGAGTATGCGATGATCCTCAGGAACTTGATTTGACGCGCTCCAGCCGCTAGATCCTCCAGAGGAGTGTTCCTCACTAGGATAACCGAGAGGAATTCTAGACTCTCAAGAGCTTCCAACTCGTCAGCGTTCTCGACTGATCCAAATAGATTCAGAGTGAGAGCTTTCAGGCTCTTGAATTTGCTGATTCCCTTTAGGTCCAATAGACCGCTGGAGTGAAGCGTCAACTCCATCAGTGAAGGGAAGCGGCTTGGATCGGCGTCGACCGGCTGCTCATTGCAGCGTAGGAGCGCCATATCCTTCAGGTTCGGCAAAGGAGGTAGGAGGCTCATGCGGGGACGTGCATCCCGCCAACGACCCTGAACGGTTAGGTATTGCAGAGAATCCAGCCGGTGCAGCTTGGCCAGACAGAGTTCCATATTCTGATCTTCGTGGAACCCGAGATTTAGCGAGGAGACTCTTGCTAGTCCTGCAATCTCACCGTCGGAGAACTCTCCGAGATAATGCCACACTACCAGATTACGCAGATTGGGAAGTTTACTCACCCAGGAAAGATCGCCTGTCGGGAACCTTAGATACAGATGAACTAGCTGATTGAAGTGTTCAATTACGTCTATTACCTCCGAGTTGTCGAGTTCCAGACTGCGCTGAAAAGCGGGCGACTTCGAAAGTACGCGAACTGCGTATTCGCGAGCGTCGAATTGGTTCCAGCTGCGCGCTAGTTCTTTTTGTACGGCCATTCGCGAATCCGGACCGTAAGAAGAAATTACTTCCAATGCCGCGTCGCCGCCGATCAAGGCTGCTGCCCGAACCGTGGAGGCCGCCTGATTGACTCGGAGGCGCCTGTTGGAGCGAGGCAACAGGGCCAACACCGTTTCTCCAGCGGCGGCCAATTCTTTAGCTTCTGAGAACTTCGTGGGGGGGATAAGGTATTCTGCGCTTTGACGAACTTCGCGATAGGTTTCGGGGTCAAGCTCGTCAGCGTTCTCAAGGCTCGCTGCTGCGAGTAGATGCAGACGCGTTGTGTACTTAGGCTCACTGTTCCCGCGGGATAGGAGCCGTGAGAGTATCTCCCGTCGCTCGCTCAGTCGCGCATGCCCGACAGCCATGGTTACTGCTTCATGCCACTGATCCAGATGGGCGTGGTCAATCAAAACGCCAATATCGTTGAGCGCGATCAGACTTTCCGCTGCTAGATACTCCTGGAAAGTCCGATGGACGAAATCAACCCTCCCTTCCACAGGCATTCGGAGCACGCCGCTGCGCACCATTAGATACTTATACACGCTAATGGCGTCGTTATTAATGGAAGGCATTCCGAGCAAAGAATACCGGATCTGTTCAACAGCTTGCTCTTCAGTGCAATCGGTCAATCCATTGCGGAGTAGCCAGTATGCAATTGTGCCCAGGATGTGCTTTTTTTGATGCAGGGTCAGATTTGGTGCATCGGGGTGGACAATCTTTCTTTCGTTGTCGCGGCGAACGAGTAGCATCTCAAGTGCTGCCGCATAGAGCTCCATACGTCCTCGAGGAAGCTGCATACGACGGTCGCGATTCAGGGTGCACAGCAGTGCGCACAGTAGTGGGTTCGCGGCCAGGCGCCTAAGTTGACGCTGAGTATTTACTTGCGTGATCAGCTCAGACTCATACGAATCCAAGTCGGCATGATCGGATTCCTCCGATTCTGAGCCTAAAGTCTCACGAGCCGCGTCGTGCCAGTGACGAATAAAGCTCTCGATGTCACCCTTCCCCATTGGGAGGAGATCCAGCGAAACGAAACTCTCCTTGGCTAGCCATTGTTCCTCAGCGGCGGCCGGGCGGGAAGTTACTATGTAGCGGCAATGAGGATAAGCTGTGATTAGGTCCTGTAGCCAATTCTTGGCCTCTTCCCTCTTGCCTTCAGGAAGTTCATCGACACCGTCAATCAATACCAGGGCCCGCCCCGTTCTCAGCACGCCATTGGCCCAGCCGCTGGGCATTTCGCCTGAGAGATTCTTTCCAACCTCGCTCAAGAATTCGTGTGGAGAAGGGAGGTCTCTGTCAGCAAAACGGCGCAGTGGAAGAATGAAGGGGACGTAGTTATTGATTACGTGCAGTTCGTTGTCGAGAGTACCGCGCGCTGAATTAACCGCGAGCCAAAATAGAAGTGTACTTTTCCCTGACCCGGCATCTCCTCTCAATAGGACTCGATCAAAGCTTGCGATAGCAACCTCCGATCTGACGCTACCTGCTGTGCTGGTTACTGAATTTTCGCCGCGGGAGGCGTCACCTTCACTCTTGAAGGATATGCTGCCTTGGAGTGAGGACTCAGGATGGTTTGCTGAACTGGCGTCGGCCAAGGCAAGACTTATGTATGCCGTGCTGAGCGGGTACGTTCTCGATTCGGGGTGGGCAAGAGTTAGGCCGAAAAGCTCAAGCTGGTCCAGCCTCTGAACGACGTACCTCTTGTATCGTGCTTCAAATTTAGCTGCTGCCGAGTCCACTTCTCCCGAAACGGCCCAACGCACCCGGTCTGTCTCTGTGAGAAGTTGGTTTAGCCTGGCTAGCTGCTCCTTGTTGACAATGGCGAGGAATGAGGGCCAAGTCGAAACAAACTGAATTACTTGGACTGAGCATTCAAAAACTATCCGCTGATAGAGCTGTTCCGCCTTTTCGCTCAACCGCTCGGAAGCGACTTGATTGCGAGCTTCCTTAATGACTTCGTCGGCGTAGGTTGCTGGATCCAGGCTGCACTCGAAGAGGTCGACGTGAGTAGATTGAAATGACTTGTTGGCTGCCTCTATGGCTGCCAAAATCTCATTTTCGGGTATCCCGTAAAATTCGCTCTCGATTAGCGGCTGGAGAGTAACTTTTACGAACTGAGAAAAATGCCTGACGTCCTTCTCTTGTACGTCCCGAGCGGGTCTCACCTTATTGATGAGGCGATTTCCCGCGGGGTTCTTTGCGGCGAGCGCACCGTGATTCGGCGTGGTCACAGCGCGGATTGCTGCTGAGCTGGCGGCCCGCAGTGCAGTACCAGCGAGCTTAAGAACGACGGCTTCCCACCCGAGCACAAGCCCTCCCCAGACCAGGTGCGTGATACGCGACTGTACCGAGACCCGCGGGCCCGTACAGACGTTTCGCGCGAAAGGCCATTGGCATGGCCTGTGGGGGCTCCAGTCACCTTCGCCACACGTGTCACCGTCCACGCCCGGCACGGTGCGCCCTCACCGACCGTAGATTCCCAAGATCAGGACGAGACATGGGCGGCATAGGCCTACCCGACGCTCGGACACGAATAAGTCGCAGGTCAGAGTGGGTGACGAGCCGCGATCTTGGGGGCACTGTAAATCTGCCGGTGCACGGAGCCGGGCCGTCCTCGGGCCGTTCGAGGGCGACCCACGACAACCGCCAACGACCAACAACGACCACGAGGGCGCGGCAGACCGCCGCGCCCTCGTGGTGCGTCTGTCCAGCTAGACCCAGGTATCCAGCCACATCCTCGACCGCCAGTCGTCGACCGGGATCGCCGTGCCGGTGTACAGGGGCCAGAAGTAGATGAAGTTCCAGGCGATCAGCAGGACGAGGACGCCCGCGCCCGTCGCGCCCGCGACGCGGCGGGTGTCGCTCGAACCCGGTGGGCCGACGATCGCGGCGAGCATCATGGTCACCGCCAGGCACAGGAACGGCACGAAGATGACGGCGTAGAAGTAGAAGATCGTCCGGTCCTGGTACATGAACCAGGGCAGCCAGCAGGCCGCGACACCGCAGGCGACGGCGCCGGCCCGCCAGTCGCGGCGGAAGAACCAGCGCCACAGGACGTACAGGAGCGCGAAGCAGGCCACCCACCACAGCAGCGGGGTGCCGATCGCGAGGACCTCGCGGGCGCACTTCTGCCCTGCGTTCACGGGGCAGCCGTCCTGGCCGGGCGAGGGCGACTCGTAGAAGAACGACACCGGGCGGCCGTCGACGATCCAGCTCCAGGGGTTGGACATGTACGTGTGCGGCGAGTGCAGGTTGACGTGGAACTCGTAGACCTCGTGCTCGTAGTGCCACAGGCTGCGCAGCCAGTCCGGCAGGAAGGTCCAGTGGCCGCCCTTGCCGTCGGTGGCGGCCCAGTTGCGGAAGTAGCCGCCGCTGCCGTTGGTGGGGGAGAGGATCCAGCCGGTCCAGGAGACGAGGTAGACGGCGGCGGCGACCTGGGTCATCGCCAGGTAGGTGACGAACCCCTCGCCCCAGAACAGGGCGGGCCAGCGGCGGCGGGCGCCGGCGACCTTGCGGGCGCTGACGTCCCAGACGAGGGCCATCACGAAGAAGAACAGCATGACGTACAGGCCGTTCCACTTCGTGCCGATCGCCAGGCCCAGCATGACGCCCGCCGCCCAGCGCCAGGGCCGCCAGCCGAGCCAGGTGGTCTCCGCGACGTGCGCGTCCGGGCGGGCCCGGCCGTCCGGGTCGACCGGCAGTGCGGCGGCCAGTCTGGCGCGCGCCCTGTCCCGGTCGACCAGCAGACAGCCGAAGGCCGCCAGCACGAAGAACATCAGCACCCCGTCGAGCAGCGAGGTGCGGCTCATCACGAAGTGCAGCCCGTCCACGGCCATCAGGCCGCCCGCCAGACATCCGAGGAAGGTGGAGCGGAACAGCCGGCGGCCGATCCGGCACAGCAGCAGTACCGACAGCGTGCCGAGCAGCGCCGTCATGAACCGCCAGCCGAACGGGTTGAACCCGAACATCAGCTCGCCAAGCCCGATCACGTACTTGCCGACCGGCGGATGCACCACGTACGCCGCGTCCGCCGGGATGGCGACGTGCCCGTGCGACGACAGGATCAGGTCGTTGGCGTTCTTGTCCCAGTTGACCTCGAAACCGCGGTGGACGAGCGCCCAGGAGTCCTTCGCGTAGTACGTCTCGTCGAATATCACCGCCCGGGGGGTGCCCAGGTTCCAGAACCGCATCACGCCCGCCATCAGCGTCACCAGCAGCGGACCGCCCCAGGCCGACCAGCGCGCGATCCGCTCGGCGAGCGTCGCCGGCACACCCAGGACCCGCCACAGCCGCGGGTTCGGCCGGACGAACGGCGGTACCAGACGCTCGCGGACATCGCTGCCGGGCGGCGCGACATAGCCGAAACGGCGCAGCCGCTGCTGCCACGACGGCCGCTGGTCCTGCGGGTTCTGGCCTTGCCGGGTGTCCGGGGAGGACGCGGTACTGGTCACGGCGCCATCGTAGGGAACCGTTCTGTGTGAGTCCCGTGCATGGCCGGTAAGGGTTCGGGCGCGTTCCCCTCCGCCCGCTCCTGGGAGGATGGGGGCGTGACTGGAACCCTTGTTTTGGCGGGCACCCCCATCGGCGACATCGCGGACGCGCCGCCCCGGCTGGCCCAGGAGCTGGCCGGTGCGGACGTGGTGGCCGCCGAGGACACCCGGCGGCTGCGGCGTCTGACACAGGCGCTGGGCGTCACGCCCAAGGGGCGCGTGGTGTCGTACTTCGAGGGCAACGAGTCCGCCCGCACGCCCGAGCTGGTCGAGGAACTCGTGGCCGGCGCGCGCGTGCTGCTGGTGACCGACGCCGGGATGCCGTCCGTGTCGGACCCCGGCTACCGGCTGGTCGCCGCCGCCGTCGAGAAGGACGTGCCGGTCACCGCCGTGCCCGGCCCGTCCGCCGTGCTCACCGCGCTCGCGCTGTCCGGGCTGCCGGTGGACCGGTTCTGCTTCGAGGGGTTCCTGCCCCGCAAGGCGGGCGAGCGGCTGAGCCGCCTGCGGGAGGTGGCCGAGGAGCGGCGCACGCTCGTCTACTTCGAGGCCCCGCACCGCCTGGACGACACCCTCGCCGCCATGGCCGAGGTCTTCGGCGCGGAGCGGCGCGCGGCCGTGTGCCGGGAACTGACCAAGACGTACGAGGAGGTCAGGCGCGGTCCGCTGGCGGAGCTCGCGGCGTGGGCGGCCGAGGGGGTGCGCGGCGAGATCACCGTGGTCGTGGAGGGGGCGCCCGAGCGGGCCGCGCAGGACGTGAGCGCCGAGGAACTCGTGCGCCGGGTGCGGGTGCGGGAGGAGGCCGGCGAGCGCCGCAAGGAGGCGATCGCGGCGGTCGCGCAGGCGGCGGGACTGCCCAAGAGGGAGGTTTTCGACGCGGTTGTGGCCGCGAAGAACACCGCTGCCCCGGGTGGTTCCTGAGGGTCTCGTGAAGTCGGCCACACCCCCTCTGAGCAGGGCGCATCTCTCCTGAGCACGCGCCCCACGGACGGGCAAAGGGCTGTCGCGGAAAGCAAAGGACCTTGGCCCGTTTCAGGGACCTTTGGTAACGAAAGTCCAAATCGGCTCCAACAGTCCGACAGGCCTGATGCATTCGCTCCGCAGGAGGCGTCCACTGGAGGAAGGGACGCACCCGTCCCTTTGTCCAGCGGACAAGAGGAGCTGGCATGAGCGAGATCGCAGGGCAGACCGGCCTCCGTGGCACGGCGGGCCCGGTCGTGCACGAGTCGTATTCCTTCGCCTGCATGCGCTGCGGAAGCGGCTGGGAGCAGTCGTACGAGATAGAGCACCACAGGGACGCCGAGGGGCACGAGTTCGTGATGTACGTGGCAGGCGGCCACATGGTGCCCTCGCCGCTGTCGAAGCCGACGTGTCAGAACTGCGACAGCCACGACGTACGGATCATGCGGGCGGGGCAGGTGTCGTCGGTGCGCGAGGCGGAGCACCGCTCCACGCGCCGTGCGTCGCAGGCCGGGTCCGTCGCGCCGCAGCCCCCGGCCGACGCTCAGCGCGGCGAGGGCGCCGAGGCCGCCGGCGCCAAGGCGGGCGACCACCACTGGCACCTGTCCGACCTTCTGCAGGCCTTCCACCGCAAGGAGAGCTGACCGCTCCCCGAGCAGGGCGGGCATGCCCCCCTTTCGTAGGATCGGGGCATGCCTTCCTCCACCTCCAGCGGCACCTCCGGCGGTGCCTCCCGCGCCGACAAGAACGCGGCGCCGCCGCTCCCGGAGCCCCTCCGGGTGCCCGTCGCCGACTCCCACACCCACCTCGACATGCAGTCCGGCACGGTGGAGGAGTCGCTCGCCAAGGCCGCCTCGGTCGGCGTGACGACGGTCGTGCAGGTCGGCTGCGACCTCCGCGGCTCCCGGTGGGCCGCCGAGACGGCCGCCGCCCACGAGAGCGTCCACGCGACGGTCGCCCTGCACCCCAACGAGGCGCCGCGCATCGTGCACGGCGACCCCGACGGCTGGTCCCGGCAGGGCGCGCGTCAAGCGGGGGGCGCGCAGGCGCTCGACGAGGCGCTCGCCGAGATCGACCGCCTCGCCGCGCTCCCGCAGGTCAAGGGCGTCGGCGAGACCGGCCTCGACTACTTCCGCACCGGGCCCGAGGGCAAGGAGGCGCAGGAGCGTTCCTTCCGCGCCCACATCGAGATCGCCAAGCGGCACGGCAAGGCCCTCGTCATCCACGACCGGGACGCCCACGCGGACGTGCTCCGCGTGCTGAAGGAGGAGGGCGCCCCCGAGCGCACCGTCTTCCACTGCTACTCCGGCGACGCGGAGATGGCGGAGGTGTGCGCGCGTGCCGGGTACTTCATGTCCTTCGCCGGCAACGTCACCTTCAAGAACGCCCAGAACCTGCGGGACGCCGTGGCGGTGGCGCCGCTGGAGCTGCTTCTGGTGGAGACGGACGCGCCCTTCCTGACGCCGGTGCCGTACCGCGGACGGCCCAACGCGCCGTACCTCGTTCCGGTCACGGTGCGTGCCGTGGCCGCCGTGCGCGGCATCGACGAGGACGCGCTGGCGTCGGCACTCGCCGCCAACACCGCACGCGCCTTCGGTTACCGACCCACCCGAACACAACTTTGAGTAGCCGCGTCGCTTGGGAGAGTGACGGTCGCTCCGCTAGGTTCTGGGGGCCCTTTCCGGACCCCTCCGGCCCCAGGAGCGTGTCGGCGTGAGCAACTCGCAGCAGCAGACGTACGAGCTGTACCGCAGGCAGCCGGCCTTCGAGCCGCCCACCGACCTGCACACCGCGCAGACGCCGGCCTACGGCGTGTACGCGGCCCCGGCGGACTACACGGACGTGAGCCGCCAGGACACCTACCGGCCCGCGTACGAGACGCGCGAGCCCTCCGCAGCGATGTTCCCGCGCCAGCAGACGCGCGGGGTGCGTCGGCAGGCGCCCCTCGTGGCGCAGGACCTCCCCGGCGTGGGGCGGGCCGCCCGGCGGCGCAGGGGCCGCGGCGTGGAGCGCTCGGACGGGTCCGTGCGCCGGCTGCTGCCGCAGGCGCTGGTCGTGGCCTTCCTGGCCGGCGGCACCACCGCGTTCGTCGCCAAGGACAAGGCGGTCGAGCTGACCGTCGACGGCAACCCGCGCACCCTGCACACCTTCGCCGACGACGTGGACGAACTCCTCGCTCAGCAAGGCGTGCGGGTCGGCCCGCACGACGTGGTGGCACCCGCCCCCGACACGGCCCTGTCCGGCGGCGGCGAGGTCGCCGTGCACTACGGCCGCCCCCTACGGGTCACCATCGACGGGCAGCGGCACGAGGTGTGGACGACCGCGCTCACGGTGGAGGAGGCACTCCGCCAGCTCGGGGTGCGCGCCGAGGGCGCGTACATGTCCGTCGCACGCTCCCAGCGCATCGGACGCGCCGGGCTCGCGCTCGACGTCCGCACCGAGCGCGCCGTGACGGTCCTGGCCGACGGCCGCGCCCGCACCGTACGGACGAACGCCGCGACCGTGCGCGACGTCGTCCGGGCGGCCGGCGTCTCGCTGCGCGGGGAGGACACCACGTCCGTCCCCGGGGACAGCTTCCCGCGCGACGGGCAGACCGTGACCGTGCTGCGGGTGACCGGGGCGCGGTTGGTGCGCGAGGAGGCGATCCCGTTCAAGGTGGAGCGCCGGGAGGACCCCACGCTCTTCAAGGGCACCGAGGTCGTCGAGGAGGTCGGACAGCCGGGGCTGCGGCGGGCCACGTACGCGCTGCGGACCGTCAACGGGGTCCGGCAGAGGCCCCGCAAGGAGGGCTCCGAGGTGGTGCGCCGGCCGCGGACGCAGATCGTGAAGGTCGGGACGAAGCCCCTGCCGACGTCCGTCTCCGGCGCCGAGGGGCTGAACTGGCACGGACTGGCCGCCTGCGAGTCGGGCGGGCGGCCCAACGCGGTCGATCCGTCGGGGACGTACGGCGGGCTCTACCAGTTCGACACGCGGACCTGGCACAGCCTCGGCGGCAGTGGGCGGCCGCAGGACGCGTCGGCGGCGGAACAGACCCTGCGGGCGAAGAAGCTGTACGTGCGGCGCGGGTCGACGCCCTGGCCGCACTGCGGTGCGCGGCTGCACGGCTGAGCGGGCCCCCGGCCGCCGCGCGAGGGCCGCGGGCGCTCCCCGTACCCTTGTCGCCGTGAGCACCAGCCCCTCCCCAGACGCCCTCCTCGGGCCCGCCGACGTCCGCGAACTCGCGGCAGCGCTCGGTGTGCGGCCCACCAAACAGCGCGGTCAGAACTTCGTGATCGACGCGAACACGGTGCGCCGCATCGTGCGCACCGCGGAGGTCCGGCCCGACGACGTGGTGGTGGAGGTCGGCCCGGGGCTCGGTTCGCTCACCCTCGCGCTGCTGGAGGTCGCCGACCGCGTCATTGCCGTCGAGATCGACGACGTCCTGGCCGCCGCGCTGCCCGCCACCATCGCGGCGCGCATGCCGGGGCGCGCGGACCGGTTCGCGCTGGTGCACGCCGACGCGATGCACGTGAGGGACCTGCCGGGCCCGCCGCCGACCGCGCTGGTCGCGAACCTGCCGTACAACGTCGCCGTGCCCGTCCTGCTGCACATGCTCGACACCTTCCCGAGCCTCGAACGCACCCTCGTCATGGTGCAGTCCGAGGTCGCCGACCGGCTCGCCGCCGCACCCGGCTCGAAGGTGTACGGCGTCCCGTCCGTGAAGGCCAACTGGTACGCCGACGTCAAGCGGGCCGGCGCCATCGGGCGCAACGTGTTCTGGCCCGCGCCGAACGTCGACAGCGGCCTGGTCTCGCTGGTCCGCAGGGCCGAGCCGGTCAAGACCAGCGCCTCCAGGGGCGAGGTGTTCGCCGTGGTCGACGCGGCCTTCGCCCAGCGCCGCAAGACACTGCGGGCCGCGCTCGCCGGCTGGGCCGGTTCGGCGGCCGCGGCGGAGGCCGCCCTCGTCGCGGCCGGGGTGTCCCCGCAGGCCCGGGGCGAGTCCCTGACGGTCGAGGAGTTCGCCCGCATCGCGGAGAACGCGGAGAACAAGGTCAGGATCGCCGACACCGAGGAGCCCGGTCGCCAGTGAGCGTCACCGTTCGCGTACCCGCCAAGGTCAACGTCCAGCTCGCGGTGGGTGCCGCCCGGGCCGACGGGTTCCACGACCTGGCCAACGTCTTCCTCGCGGTCGGCCTCTACGACGAGGTGACCGTGACGCCCGCCGACGAACTGCGCGTGACCTGCACGGGTCCCGACGCCGACCAGGTGCCGCTGGACCTCACGAACCTGGCGGCCCGGGCCGCGACCGCGCTCGCCGCACGCCGCGGGATCGAACCGGCCGTGCACCTCCACATCGCCAAGGACATCCCGGTCGCCGGCGGCATGGCGGGCGGCAGCGCGGACGGCGCGGGCGCGCTGCTGGCCTGCGACGCGCTGTGGGGCACCGGAGCCTCCCGGGCCGAACTGCTCGCCATCTGCGCCGAGTTGGGCAGCGACGTGCCGTTCAGCCTGGTCGGCGGCGCGGCCCTGGGCACCGGGCGGGGGGAGCGGCTGACGGCGCTGGAGGTCGGCGGCACCTTCCACTGGGTGTTCGCGATGGCCGGGCGGGGGCTGTCGACGCCGGCCGTGTTCCGGGAGTTCGACCGGCTGGCCGAGGGCCGCGCGATCCCGGAGCCGGTGGCCTCGCAGCGGCTGCTCGACGCCCTCGCGAAGGGCGACCCGGACGCGCTCGCCGCCGCCGTCTCCAACGACCTGCAGCCCGCCGCCCTGTCCCTCTTCCCCGAACTCGCCGACGCGCTCGCCGCGGGGCGCACCGCGGGCGCCCTGGCCGCGCTGGTCTCCGGCTCGGGCCCGACGACCGCCTTCCTCGCCCGGGACGCCGAGTCGGCGGCCAAGGTGGCCGAGGCGCTGCGGAGTTCGGGCACCTGCGCCACGGTCCGTACGGCGGCGGGGCCGGCGCCGGGCGCCACGGTGCTCGGCGGCTGACGGCCGTCCCGGCACACGAACAATCTTCGCCCGATCTCCACACGGAAGTAGCACTTTCGGAGTACGGATGGGACGGGTGGGACGGATAGGTTCCCTTGATACTTCAAGCGAAGGATCGAGTCCGTGTCCCAACCCCCCACCTCCTCACACCGCAGGAAGCGCTCCCTGCCCCGCCGCGGCGTCATCGCCGGCGCCGCCGCCGTGGCCGGCGGGGCCGCGCTGACCCCGGTGGTCTTCGCGGCCACCGACGCCGGTTCCGGTTCCGCCGACAACGCCGGCTCCGCCACCACCTCGCAGCAGTTCCCCGCCACCCGTACCGCCGCCGCGGACGGCACCGGTACGGCCACCACCCCCTTCGCCGCCTCCTATGTCGGCGTCCGCTGGAGCGGTGCCGCCGACGGGGCGGGCATCCGCTTCCCGGGCGACCCGTCGTTCCGGACCCTCGGCAGTGGCTGCGCGACCGTCGACGGCGGCGGTACGGCCCTGGTGGCGGCCGGCGACGCCAAGACCTACGACGTCAAGGCGCCGGACGGCACGACGGACGTGCGCTCGCTCGCCATCGACACCCGGCGCGGCCCCGACCGCACCTTCGACGTGCCCAGCGAACCCACGCGCGTGCGGGGCGTGCGCTACCTGTCCCGGCCCGCCTGGGGCGCCGACGAGTCCAAGCGGTACAAGGACGGCAAGGTCAACTCGCCGGAGAAGTACTACCCGTTGCAGGCGATCACGGTCCACCACACGGACACCCCGAACAACGACCCCGACCCGGCGGCGACCGTCCGCGCGATCTACGAGTACCACGCGGTCACCCTGGACTGGGGCGACATCGGCTACCACTTCCTGATCGACGAGGCCGGCGACGTCTACGAGGGCCGCTACTCCGGCGACGACGGCATCCCCGCCTTCGACCCCGCCGGCGACGTCGTCACCGCCTTCCACACCGCCGGCTTCAACTCCGGCAACCTCGGCATCGCCCTCATCGGCACCCTCGTCGACCAGGGGCCCACGGACGCCGCCAGGGCCTCGCTGACCCGTCTGATCAGGGTCGTCGCCCGCTTCAAGGGCCTCGACCCGCAGGCGCGGATCACCTACACCAACCCGGTCAACAGCGTCACCAAGGACGTCACCACGGTCGGCGGCCACCGCGACTGGCTGCAGACCGACTGCCCCGGCCAGCGGATGTACGACCTGCTGACCGAGGTACGAGCGGCCGCGTCCCGCTGACCTGCGCGGGGATCGGCCGCGACTGGCGGCCATTACGCTGGGAGGCTGATCGATCCCCCCGGGCAGGAGCGTAATGGCCGTCAATCTGGTCAATGTCGAGAACGTCAGCAAGGTGTACGGCACCCGTGCCCTCCTCGACGGCGTCTCCCTCGGCGTCTCCGAAGGGGACAGGATCGGGGTGGTCGGCCGCAACGGCGACGGCAAGACCACGCTGATCCGGATGCTGGCCAAGCTGGAGGAGGCCGACACCGGACGCGTCACGCACTCCGGCGGCCTGCGGCTCGGCGTGCTCACCCAGCACGACTCCCTCGACCCGGCCGCCACCGTCCGGCACGAGGTCATCCGGGACCTGGCCGACCACGAGTGGGCGGGCAACGCCAAGATCCGGGACGTGCTCACCGGACTGTTCGGCGGGCTCGACCTCCCCGGGTTCCCACAGGGCCTCGACACCGTCATCGCGCCCCTGTCCGGCGGCGAGCGCCGCCGTATCGCGCTGGCCAAGCTGCTCATCGAGGAGCAGGGCCTCCTCGTCCTGGACGAGCCCACCAACCACCTCGACGTCGAGGGCATCGCCTGGCTGGCCGGACACCTGCGCGAGCGCCGCTCCGCGCTGGTCTGCGTCACCCACGACCGCTGGTTCCTCGACCAGGTCTGCACCCGCATGTGGGACGTGCAGAAGGGCGACGTCTACGAGTACGAGGGCGGCTACTCCGACTACGTCTTCTCGCGTGCCGAACGCGAGCGCATCGCCGCCACCGAGGAGGCCAAGCGGCAGAACCTGGTGCGCAAGGAGCTGGCCTGGCTGCGGCGCGGGGCACCCGCGCGGACGTCGAAGCCGCGCTTTCGGGTCGAGGCCGCCAACGAGCTCATCAAGGACGTGCCGCCGCCCCGGGACAGCAGCGAGCTGATGAAGTTCGCCTCCTCGCGGCTCGGCAGGACGGTCTTCGACCTCGAGGACGTCACCGTGCAGGCCGGCCCCAAGGTGCTGCTCAAGCACGTCACCTGGCAGCTCGGCCCCGGCGACCGCATCGGCCTCGTCGGCGTCAACGGCGCCGGCAAGACCTCCCTCCTGCGGGCGATGGCGGACGCGGCCCGCAGCGACGGCGAGACACAGCCCGTCGGCGGCCGCGTCACCGTCGGCAAGACCGTCAAGCTCGCCTACCTCTCCCAGGAGGTCGCCGAGCTGAACCCGGCCACCCGGGTCCTGGAGGCCGTCCAGCAGGTGCGCGAGCGCGTCGACCTCGGCAAGGGCCGGGAGATGACCGCCGGTCAGCTGTGCGAGACGTTCGGCTTCGGCAAGGAGAAGCAGTGGACGCCGGTCGGCGACCTCTCCGGCGGTGAACGCCGCCGCCTGCAGCTGCTGCGCCTGCTCATGGACGAGCCCAACGTCCTCTTCCTCGACGAGCCCACCAACGACCTCGACATCGAGACCCTCACCCAGCTCGAGGACCTGCTCGACGGCTGGCCCGGCTCGATGATCGTCATCTCCCACGACCGGTTCTTCATCGAGCGCACCACGGACCGCGTGTTCGCCCTCCTCGGCGACGCCACCCTGCGCATGCTGCCGCGCGGCATCGACGAGTACCTGGAGCGCCGGCGGCGGATGGAGGAGGCGGTCGCGGCGGCCGCGACGCCCACCGCGGAGAAGGCCGCGCCGGAGAGGAGCGCCGCCGACCAGCGCGCCGCCAAGAAGGAACTCCAGAAGATCGAGCGGCAGTTGGACAAGGTCTCCGAGCGGGAGACCAAGCTGCACGCCCAGATCGCCGAGAACGCCACGGACTTCGCGAAGGTGGCCGAACTGGACGCCGAGCTGCGGGAGTTGGGCGTCCAGCGCGAGGAACTGGAGCTGCGCTGGCTGGAACTCGCCGAGGACGCGTGAAAGGTGAGTGAAGGCCGGTAACGAAGGCCGGTAACGGAGACATCACGGGCCGGTCGTCCCTTGGGAACAGGGGATGAACCGGCCCCGTGCGTTGTCGGTGGCGGGTGATAGAAAGGGCCGCCTGAGAGTCTTCTGAGACCACCGCGGGTCGTCGCGTACCCAGGTCGTGGCCGGAAATCAGTGATCGAACGGGGGAGAGGCGCTGATGGCTCAGCCGCCTGGTCAGCCGCCGCAGGGCGGCTTCGGACCACCGCAGGACCAGCCGCCGCAGGGCGCCTTCGGAGCACCGCCACCACCACTGGGCCCGCCCGCCGCGCCACAGCCCGGGTACGGCTATCCGCAGGCGCCCCACCAGCAGCCGGGCCCGTACGCCCAGCCCGGACCGTACGGCCGGCCCCCGCAGCCGGGTCCTTACGGCCGGCAGCCGGGTTACGGCCACCCGCCGCAGCCCCAGTACCCGGGCGGCCCCGGCAGGACCCCTCTCAAGAGCAGGACCGGCCTCGTGATCGCCGCGGCCGTCGCCGCGCTGGCCGTCGTCGGCGGCACCGTCTACGCGGTGACCGGCGGCGGTTCGGACGGCAAGAAGCCGGTGGCGGGGAAGAGTGACGGCGCCAGGCCGTCCGCCTCCGACACCCCGGTCGACCAGGGCGACGGCAGCGGCAACGGCGGCGCGGACCCGGAGAACCTCAACAAGGGCCGTCAGCCCGGCGAGGCGAGGGTCCTCTGGTACAAGTCGGCGCCGGACGCGCCCGGCGCGGGCGCCGACGCGCCCGGTATGTGGATCACCGGCAGCACAGCCGTGAAGGCCGCCTACAAGCAGGTCTTCGCCTACCGCGTCGCGGACGGCAGGCAGGCCTGGGCCACGGTCAGCTTCCCGCAGAAGATCTGCGCGGTCACCGCGGGGAAGTCCGCGAACGACAAGGTCCTGGTGGCCTACGAGAGCGGCACCAGCGACCGCGCCAAGTGCAACCAGCTCCAGCAACTCGACCTGAACACCGGCGCCCGGGGCTGGAGCACGACCCTCCCCGACGGCGCGCTGTTCGACAGCGCCATCAGCATCAGCATGTCCATCACCGGCAAGACCGTGATGGTGGGCCGCTCGCAGTCCGGGGCGGCCTTCGACATCGACAGCGGCCGGAAGCTGTTCGACAAGAAGAGGTACGGCGACGCGTGCTTCCCGACCGCCTTCGCGGGCGGCGGCAGGCTGATCTCCGTCGCGTCCTGCGACGCCGGCGGGGCGAACGAGCACGACGAGATGCAGGAACTCGACCCGCGGACCGGCCGGGTCAGGTGGACCCGGAAGTTCGACAAGGGCTGGACGGTCGCCCGCACGTACTCCGTCGACCCGCTCGTCGTCTACAGCACGAACGAGACCAAGAAGGCCTGGAACATCTCCACCTTCGGCGCGGACGGCAGGTTCCGCTCCCAGGTCGGCTTCGACGAGAACTTCGCCCCCCAGTGCGGCTGGGCGATCATCTCCCGCGACCTGCAGGGCTGCGAGGGCGTGGCCGCCGACGCGAGCACGCTGTACCTGCCGACCGACGCGAAGAGCGGGGCGAACGAGATCGTCGCCATCAACCTCGCCGACGGCAAGGAGAAGTGGCGGGTCACGTCCCCGGCGGCCGAGTCGATGCTGCCCATGAAGGTCGAGGGCGGCAGGCTCGTCGCCTATGTGGAGCCGTCGTACCGCGAGGGCGGCCGGGTCGTGTCGATCCCGACGGCCGGCTCGGACCACAGGCCGGCCACGCTGCTGCGCAACCCGGCGTCCACCGCGGCGATCGAGAACGGCTTCTTCTCCAAGGCCTTCGCCTGGGTCGACGGCCGCTTCTACCTCTCGACCACACGGCTGAACGGCAACGACACCACGAAGGAGAAGTTGATGCTCGCCTTCGGCAAGTAGCGCTTCCCCGCCCGCCGTCCGCCCCACCGCCGCCACGAGGTACCCACACCATGACCCAGCCCCCGCCCCCCAACCAGCCCCCACAGCAACCGGGCTTCGGCCCACCCCAGCCCCCCGGCCAGTCCCCCCAGGGCCCGCCCATCCCGCCGCCCGGTTACGGTTACCCGGGGCAGCAGCCGAACCCCTACGCGCAGCCCGCGCCGCCGTACGGGCAGGCGCCGAACCCCTATGGGCCGCAGGGCGGTTACGGCTATCCGCAGCAGGCCGTGCCGCCGCCACCGCAGGGCCAGGGCGGGCGGAAGGGCAACGCGCAGGTGGCCATCATCGTGTCCGCGGTCGTCGCCGTCGCGCTGATCGTCGGCGGTGGCGTCTGGTACGCGAACTCCGGCAAGAGCTACGGCAAGAAGGACCACACCGCGAACTCCAGCGGGGGCGACGCCTCTCCCAAGGGCGACGAGAAGGCGCCCGCGAACACCGCCTCGCGGGTGCTGTACCAGATCCCGATGCCCAAGGTCGACGACACCACCGCGGTCGCCGGCTCGTGGCTCACCGACAAGGCGTACGTCAAGAGCGGCGTCGCCGAGATCAACGGCTGGGACCGCGACAAGGGCTCCAAGCTCTGGACGATCAAGCTGCCCGGTCCGGTCTGCACGACCAGCAAGTACACGACGGACGACGGCCGCACGGCCGTCGTCTTCCAGCCCAGGACGCCCCCGAAGGGCCGCACGGCCGGCTGCACCCGGGTCGCCGCGATCGACCTGAACGCGGGCCGCATGCTGTGGTCCAAGGCCGTCGACTCCGGTGACCGGCCGATCACCTTCGACAACGTCACCGTCAGCGGCACCACGGTCGCCGTGGGCGGCACCAGCGGCGGCGCCGCCTTCGACCTGGCGAGCGGCCGCCGGCTGTGGGCCCCCAAGGCGACCGACACCTGCTACGACGCCGGGTACGGCGGCGGCCCGAAGCTGGTCGCGGTCCGCAAGTGCGGCCCCTACGGTCAGCGCCAGTTGCACATCCAGACCATCGACCCGGCCTCCGGGAAGGTGATCTCGGAGTACAGGATGTCCCAGGGCATCGAGTACGCGGCCGTCGTCTCGACGAACCCGCTGGTCGTGGCGGCCGACGTCGGCAACAGCGCGGGCGACGGCAGCGGCATCTCCGACTTCTTCTCCATCGACGACCGCACCGGGAAGCTGCTCACCCGGATCTCCGCGCCGGGCAAGCAGTACGCGGCCCGCTGCGACGACATCTCGGTCATCGAGCACTGCAGCGGCCTCGCGGTCGGCAACGGCAGGCTGTACATCCCGACCGAGCAGCACGACGGCTCCGGCCAGTTCAGCCGCACCAACGAGATCGTCGCCTTCGACCTGACCACCGGCAGGCAGACAGGCCAGCGCGCCGACGCCGGCAACGGCTACACGATCACCCCGCTGCGCATGGACGGCGGCAACGTGATCGCGTACAAGCGCCCCCCCTACGACAAGGGCGGCCAGATCGTCAGCATCGACGGCGGCAGCTTCAAGGAGACCAAGCTGCTGGAGAACCCGTCGACGCAGTCGGTGCGGGACGCCGAGGCGACCATGTCGCCGGACTTCTCCGAGATCCTCTACGGTCAGGGGCACCTGTACATGTCCGGGGTCTACGCGGACAAGCCGTCGGGTGCGAGCGACCGGAAGTACCTGGCCCTGGCCTTCGGCACTACCGGCTGAACCACCCGATTTGCAAGATATTCCGTCGATCCGGGGCACTTCTGGCCGGTAGGGGGAGCGCAACGTCGAACAAGCGTGTAGCTTCCGGGGGCATGAAGAGCGGGGGAGCCGGGAGGGGGCTCCTGTCCGCGCGGACCAGTGGGCATCCATAGTGGGGGATCCGTGGAGATCCACTGGGGGGACTGGGGGGTTGCTCGATGGGAGTGCGGCTCATGGTGGTCGACGACCACCGACTGCTCGCCGAGGCGCTTGCCTCGGCGCTCAAGCTGCGCGGGCACCGGGTGCTGGCCGCGGCGGCGCCCGCCGCCGGCGCGGCGGAACTGGTGATCACCCGTGCGCCGGAGGTGTGTCTGCTGGGTACGGCGACACCGGCCGAGCCGGGCATCTTCGACCCGGTGGTGCGGATCAAGCGGGAGCGTCCGCAGGTGGCGGTCCTGGTCCTGGGCCCGGTGCCCAGCCCGCGCGGCATCGCGGCGGCCTTCGCCGCAGGCGCCTCCGGTTACGTACGGCATGACGAGCGCATCGAGGGCGTCGAGCGGGCGATCATGAAGGCGCGGGCCGGCGAGGCGGCGGTGGCGCCCCAGCTCCTGCAGGGCGCCTTCAGCGAGCTGCTGAACCCCGCCGCCCAGCCCGACGACGAGGGCCAGCGGCTGCTGCAGATGCTCACCCCGAGGGAGGTCGAGGTCCTGGTCCGGGTCGCCGACGGCGAGGACACCCGCCTGATCGCCGCCGGCATGGGCATCGCCCCGTCCACCGCCCGCACCCACGTCCAACGGGTCCTGATGAAACTCGGCGTCGGCTCCCGCCTGGAAGCAGCGGCCCTGGCGGCCCGCACGGGCCTGCTGGACCGGGCGGGACCGGTGGCGCCCACGACCGGAACGGGGCCGCAGGCGCCGTAGCCCGCGGCCCCGCGGCCCGTCACGCGGCGGGCTTGTCCGGCAGGTCCTCGGGGGTGACCTCCGGGACCGTCGGAGGGGTCGGCCGCAGCTTCAGCCAGGCCAGGAAGAAGATGCCCAGCAGCAGCATCCCGATCCCGGTCCACAGGTTGATGTTGACGCCCTGCGCCTTGTCGATCGCCGCCTGGCCGTCGGTGATGCCGGCGATCGTGACGATGACGCCGTAGAGGACGAACAGGCCGCCGATGATGCGCCGCAGGTCGAAGATGCGGGCCGCGGTGGCCGACTTCTGCTGCAGTTCGGTGACCTCGCGCTGGACGTCCCTCTCGGAGTACCCGGAGTATCCGGACTGATCGGTCATGTTTTTCCAACTCCCCGGTCAGGATGCCATCAGAACGAGAACGGGATGTAGCAGGCGGCCGCGATGACCACCGCGCCCCAGCCCAGCAGGGCCGGCCGGCGGTACCAGGCGTCGTCGCCCACGGCGGGTGCCTCGGTCATGCCGGGGGACGTGGTGCCGTAGACCAGGCCCTGCAGCTCCTCGGCCGGCTTGGGCCTGGTGAACAGGGACACGACGACCATCACCACCGCGCCGGCGACGAAGCCGACGATCGCGGAGACGAAGTTGGCGCCCTGGTCGGAGGGGATGCCGATGATGCCCTTCTTGTAGATCACGAAGTAGTTCACCATCGCGGCCACGGTGCCCGCGAGCAGCCCCCAGAAGCCGGATTTCGTGGACGCCCGCTTCCAGAACATGCCGACGACGAAGACGACGAACATCGGGACGTTGAAGAAGGAGAACAGCGTCTGCAGGTAGCTCATGATGTTGGAGAACGAGGACGCCAGGAACGCCGTGCCGACCGAGGCGCAGACGCCGATCACCGTGATCAGGCGGCCGAAGCGGACGTAGTACTCGTCCTCACGGCCCCGGACCACGTACCGGCCCCAGATGTCGTTGGTGAACACGGTGTTGAAGGACGACACGTTGGCCGCCATGCCCGCCATGAACGCGGCGAGCAGACCGGTCACCGCGATGCCGAGGACGCCGTTGGGCAGCAGCTGGGACATGAGGTAGGGGATGGCGTCGTTGTACTGGTAGCCGGACTTCGCGGTGCCGAAGCCGGGGATCAGCGCGGCGGCGACCAGACCCGGGATCATGACCAGGAAGACGATGAAGATCTTGGGGTACGCGGCGATCAGCGGGGTGCGCTGACCGGCGGAGAGGTTCTTCGCGGACAGGGCGCGCTGCACCTCGGCGAAGTTGGTGGTCCAGTAGCCGAAGGACAGCACGAAGCCGAGGCCGAGCACGATGGTCAGCCAGTTGGCGCCCAGCGGGTTGGAACTGCCGATCCCGGTGCCGCCCCAGGCGGTGGTGAAGTTCGCTCCGTGGGTCGCGGTGAGCTTGTCGGTCAGGCCGCCCCAGCCGCCCACCTTCTTCAGGCCCAGCACGACGATCGGGATGAGGGCCGCGAGGATCACGAAGAACTGCAGCACCTCGTTGTAGATCGCGGAGGACAGACCGCCGAGGGTGATGTAGGCCAGCACGAAGGCGCCGGCCACCACGATCGCCACCCACTGCGGCCAGCCCAGCAGCGCCTCGACCACGATGGCCAGGGCGTACAGGTTGACACCGGCGATCAGAATGGCGGCGAACGCGAACAGGATGGAACTGAGGAGGTGTGCCCCCTTGTCGAACCGCAGCAGCAGCATCTCCGGGACCGAGCGGACCTTGCTGCCGTAGTAGAAGGGCATCATCACCAGGCCCAGGAAGACCATGGCGGGGATGGCGCCGATCCAGTACCAGTGCACGGTGTACGCGCCGTACTGCGCGCTGTTGGCCGCCATGCCGAGGATCTCGGTCGCCGCCAGGTTGGCGGAGATGAAGGCGAGGCCGGTGATCCAGGCGGGCAGGGACCGGCCGGAGAGGAAGAAGTCCAGACTGGTCTTCACCGATCTGCGGGCGGCGAAGCCGATGCCGAGGACCACCACGAAGTAGATGGCGAGGATCGTGTAGTCGAGCCCGTTCGTGGGGAGACGCAGCCCGGCGGCCAGGTATGGGGGGATATGCACCTGGTTATTCAACACTTCTGTTGATGTCCTTTGTTTGATTGTGCCGTTGACGCTCGTGGTGAGTTGTGTTTCGATGTGTTGAGTTCTGTTTGATGATTGAGTGGCTCGAATAGGGAGTCGCAGTGAAGAAGACCTCGACCCGACTGGCCGACGGTCGCGAGTTGATCTACTACGACCTGCGCGACGACAACGTCCGCGACGCGGTGGACAAGCGCCCGCTGGATCGGACCCACACCACCTCCGAGATCCGCCGCGACCCCCTCCTGGGTGACAGCGTTGCCATCGCCTCGCACCGTCAGGGCCGCACCTACCACCCCCCGGCCGACGAATGCCCCCTGTGTCCCTCCCAGGACGGCCGACTGAGCGAGATCCCGGACTCCTCCTACGACGTCGTGGTCTTCGAGAATCGTTTCCCCTCCCTTGCCGGTGACTCCGGCCGCTGCGAGGTCGTCTGCTTCACCTCCGACCACAACGCCTCCTTCGCCGACCTGACCGAGGAACAGGCCGCCCTCGTGCTGGAGGCGTGGACGGACCGCACCTCGGAGCTGTCCCATCTCCCCTCCGTGGAGCAGGTGTTCTGCTTCGAGAACCGTGGCCCGGAGATCGGTGTGACGCTCGGTCATCCGCACGGCCAGATCTACGCGTACCCGTTCACCACGCCCCGCACCGCCCTGATGTTGCGTTCCCTCGCCGCGCACAAGGAGGCGACCGGCGGGCAGAACCTCTTCGATCATGTTCTCGAGCGTGAACTCGCCGACGAGCGGGTTGTCCTGGAGGGTGAACACTGGGTGGCCTTCGTGCCGTACGCGGCGCACTGGCCCTACGAGGTCCACCTCTACCCCAAGCGCCGGGTCCCGGACCTGCTCGCGCTCACCGAGGAGGCGCGCACAGAGTTCCCCCAGGTTTATCTGGAACTCTTGAGGCGCTTCGACCGGATCTTCGGTGCGGGGGAGCCGCCCACGCCGTACATCGCGGCCTGGCACCAGGCCCCCTTCGGCGCGCTGGAGGAGTTCGAGGCCGTCAACCGGGACGACTTCGCGCTCCACCTCGAGCTTTTCACCATCCGCCGGACGTCCGGCAAGCTGAAGTTCCTCGCGGGTTCCGAGTCCGGCATGAGCGTGTTCATCAACGACATCCGGCCGGAGGCCGCGGCCGAGCGACTGCGAGAGGTAGCGAGTTGATGAAGTACCTGGTGACGGGTGGCGCGGGTTACATCGGCAGTGTCGTGGCCCAGCACCTGCTGGAGGCCGGGCACGAGGTCGTCGTCCTCGACAACCTGACGACCGGCTTCCGCGAGGGCGTCCCCGCCGGGGCCACCTTCGTCGAGGCCGACATCCGCGACGCCGCGAAGTGGCTGGACTCCTCCTTCGACGCCGTCCTGCACTTCGCCGCCTCCTCGCAGGTCGGCGAGTCCGTCGTGAAGCCCGAGAAGTACTGGGACAACAACGTCGGCGGCACCATGGCGCTGCTCGGCGCGATGCGCGAGGCCGGCGTGCGCAGGCTCGTCTTCTCCTCCACCGCGGCCACCTACGGCGAGCCCGAGCAGATCCCGATCGTCGAGACCGCGCCCACCAAGCCGACCAACCCCTACGGCGCCACCAAGCTCGCCGTCGACCACATGATCACCGGCGAGGCGAACGCCCACGGCCTGGCCGCGGTCTCGCTGCGCTACTTCAACGTGGCCGGCGCCTACGGCACCTGCGGCGAGCGCCACGACCCCGAGTCGCACCTCATCCCGCTCGTCCTGCAGGTCGCCCAGGGCCGCCGCGAGGCCATCTCCGTCTACGGCGACGACTACCCGACCCCCGACGGCACCTGCGTCCGCGACTACATCCACGTCGCCGACCTGGCCGAGGCCCACCTGCTCGCCCTGACGGCCGCCACCGAGGGCGAGCACCTGATCTGCAACCTCGGCAACGGCGAGGGCTTCTCGGTGCGCGAGGTCATCGAGACCGTCCGCAAGGTCACCGGCCACCCGATCCCCGAGATCGTGGCCCCGCGCCGGGGCGGCGACCCGGCCGTCCTGGTGGCCTCGGCCGCCGCGGCCCGCGAGAAACTGGGCTGGAACCCGTCCCGCGCGGACCTCGCGGGAATCGTGGCGGACGCGTGGGAGTTCGCCCAGAACATCTCAAGGGAGCAGTAGTGGGTGCACAGCAGGTCCGGGAAGGCTTCACCGCGCTGTACGGGGCCGAACCGGAGGGTGTCTGGTCGGCGCCGGGACGCGTCAACCTCATCGGTGAGCACACCGACTACAACGACGGCTTTGTGATGCCCTTCGCGCTGCCGCACGTGGCGACGGCAGCCGTCTCCCGGCGCACGGACGGCGTCCTGCGCCTGCACTCGGCGGACGTCGAGGGCGGCGTCGTCGAACTGCGCCTGGACGACCTGGCCCCCGAGACGGACCGGAACTGGACGGCGTACCCGGCCGGCGTGGTCTGGGCGCTGCGCGCGGCCGGCCACGCCGTGACCGGCGCCGACGTCCACCTCGCCTCCACGGTCCCCTCCGGCGCGGGCCTGTCCTCGTCGGCGGCCCTGGAGGTCGTGATCGCGCTCGCGCTGGGCGACCTGTACGAACTGGGGCTGCAGCGCTGGCAGCTGGCCCGCCTGTGCCAGCGCGCCGAGAACGTCTACGTGGGCGCCCCGACCGGCATCATGGACCAGACGGCCTCCGCGTGCTGCGAGGAGGGCCACGCCCTCTTCCTCGACACCCGGGACCTCTCCCAGCAGCAGATCCCCTTCGACCTGGCCGCCGAGGGCATGCGCCTGCTGGTGGTGGACACCCAGGTCAAGCACTCCCACAGCGAGGGCGAGTACGGCAAGCGCCGCGCGGGCTGCGAGCGGGGCGCGGCCCTGCTCGGCGTCGACGCCCTCCGGGACATCACCTACGCCGACCTCGACGCGGCCCTGGCCCGGCTGGGCGACGACGAGGAGGCGGTGCGTCTGGTCCGCCACGTCGTCACCGAGGACGAGCGGGTCGAGAAGGTCGTCGCCCTGCTCAAGTCGGGCGAGACCCGCGGCATCGGCCCCGTCCTCGTCGAGGGCCACGCCTCCCTGCGCGACGACTTCCGCATCTCCTGCCCGGAGCTCGACCTGGTCGTCGACACCGCCCTCGCCTCCGGCGCCCTCGGCGCCCGCATGACCGGCGGCGGCTTCGGCGGCTCGGCGATCGTCCTCGCGGAGGCCTCCGACGTGGAGACGATCACGAAGGCGGTCCTCGAGGCGTTCGCCTCCGGCGGTCATGCGGCGCCCAGGGTGTTCGAGGCGGTGCCTTCGGCGGGGGCCCGCAGGATCAGCTGAGCCGCTTTGTCAACGTGTACTCCGTGATCCCCGGCGGATAGTCGGGGATCACGCACACCACCTCGTAACCCTGCTTCTTGTAGAACTCCGGTGCCTGGAAGTCCCAGGTCTCCAGGCGGGCGGAAACGCATCCGCGTTCGTCCCGTGCCAGGCGCTCCGCCGTCGCGAGCAGTTGCGAACCGAGGCCGGTGCCGCGGTGGCGTTCGTCCACCCACAGATAGGTCACGTGCAGCCACGTCGTCCACGTGTGCCCGACCAGTCCGCCCGCCAGTTCGCCCGTCCCGTCCAACCCCCAGACGTGGAGCGGACGTTCCCGTTCACCTGGGGTTCCACGCAGCGCCCGCAGCACCGGGGAGGCCGCCGTGTTGGTCTCCCGGAGCCGGGTTCGAAGAAGATCGCGCCGCTGACTGTCGACTTCTGTCTCAAGACGAAACATGCGGCTCACGATAAACGCGCCGGACAGCCAGTTCTGCAAATAACCTTCCCCTCCCGGCCCCCGGCCGTACCCTGATGAACAGCACCGGTGGGGGCCGGTGCCGATCAGGGGGCGAGACAGTCGGGTTCGACGCCCGAAGTGGGGGTAACAGTTTCCGCACGGCGGCGGCCGCGGCGGGCCATCGCGCTTCGGGCGTCGCACCCGCGCCCGTTCCGTCTCCCGACAAAGGGGTCCCCTGCTCTTCAAGGAGCTTGGGGAAGGGGGTTTCGTGGTTCGCATCCGAGTCCTGGTCGTCGACGACCACCGCATCTTCGCCGAGTCGCTCGCCGCAGCCCTGGCGGCCGAGCCCGACGTCGACGTCTCCGCCGCCGGCAGCGGTCCCGCGGCGCTGCGCAGCCTGGAGCGCGCGGCCGCCGAGGGCCGCCGCTTCGACGTCCTGCTCGTCGACTCCGACCTGGGCGGCAACCTGCCCGGCGTGCGGCCCGCCGTGCCCGTGCACGACAGCGACGAGGACGGGCTGGTCGACGGGATCTCGCTGGTCGCCGGGGTGCGCACCGCGCAGCCGGGCGTACGGATCGTCGTGCTCGCCGAGAAGGACGATCCGCGCCGCGCGGCCCTCGCTCTGCAGGCCGGTGCCTCCGGCTGGGTCGCCAAGGACTGCTCGCTGTCGAGGCTCCTCAGCGTCATCCGGGGCGTCCTGCGCGACGAGACCCATCTGCCGCCCGCCCTGCTGACAGGCGTCCTGCGGGAACTGACGGCCGCCCGCAAGCACCGCACCGAGAGTGAACGCCTGGTCGAGTCCCTCACCCCGAGGGAGCGCGAGGTCCTCCGCTGCATGGTCGCGGGCCTGGGCCGCAAGGCGGTGGCCGAACGCCTGTTCCTCTCCCCTCACACGGTCCGCACCCACATGCAGAACGTCCTGGGCAAACTGGGCGTCCACTCGACACTGGCCGCGGTCGCGCTGGCGCGCCGGGCAGGGGTAGGCCCGGTTGACCTGGCCCCGTCCGGCCGAATCCTCCCAGAGGAAAGCAGCAGCGCTTGACGAACACCGGCGAGCACCAGCGCCCCGATTAGGGGCGCGGGGCTGTATTCGATATGCGGCTCCGCCGCGCGGGCGCGACAAGCCACAACGAACCCGCAGACGAAAACGACGCCCCTACCCAGGGATGTTGTCAAATGGCGCGGTCAGTTGGCGCAGCAGTCCCGCCAATTCCCCCCGCTGCGCTCGCGAGAGCTCCGCGAGGATCGCCCGCTCCTGGTCCAGCAGTCCGGCAAGGGCCTGGTCCGCGCGGTCCTGGCCCTCGTCCGTCAGTCGCACCAGCACCCCGCGCCGGTCGCTGGGGTCGGGCAGCCGTTCCACCAGGCCCTTCTTCGCGAGCCGGTCGATGCGGTTGGTCATCGTGCCCGAGGTGACCAGGGTCTGGGTCAGCAGCTGGCCGGGGGAGAGCTGGTAGGGCGCGCCGGCGCGCCTGAGTGCCGTCAGCACGTCGAACTCCCACGGCTCCAGCGCGTGTTCGGCGAACGCCAGCCGACGGGCCCGGTCCAGATGCCGGGCCAGTCTGCTCACCCGGCTGAGCACCTCGAGCGGTTCCACGTCGAGGTCCGGGCGCTCCCGGCGCCACGCTGCGACCAGCCGATCGACCTCGTCCTCCATGGCGATCAGTGTAGTGGTTGTGTCGATGTGAAGTCTCTTGATGCCAAGTATCTTGACATCAAGGTAAATTCAACGGGAAGGTGGATGCCATGAGCACTCCCGCCTGGGATCCGGCCCAGTACCTCCGCCACGCCGGCCACCGCGCCCGCCCCTTCGTCGACCTCCTCGCCCGCGTCCCCGACCTGCCGAGCGCCGCCCCGGCCGTCGCCGACCTCGGCTGCGGCCCCGGCAACGTCACCGTCCTGCTCGCCGAGCGCTGGCCGACCGCCCACGTCACCGGGTACGACAACTCGCCCGAGATGCTCGACCGGGCGCTCACCGAGCACGAGGGGCCCACCCCCGGCGGGGGGCGCCTGGACTTCTCGTACGCCGACGTCCGCACCTGGGCGCCCCCGCAGCCGTACGACCTGATCGTCAGCAACGCCACGCTGCAGTGGGTGCCCGGGCACGTGGAGCGGTTCGCGGAGTGGATCGCGGGGCTCAAGCCCGGCGGGACCTTCGCCTTCCAGGTGCCCGGCAACTTCTCCGCCCCCAGCCACCGGCTGATGCGCGAGCTCGCCCACGCGCCCCGCTTCAAGGACCGGCTCGCCGACACCCTGCGCCACGACGACGCCGTCCTCGCCCCCGAGGCCTACCTGCAGCGGCTGACCGCCCTCGGCTGCGAGGCCGACGTGTGGGAGACGACGTACATGCATCTGCTGACCGGCGAGGACCCCGTCCTCGACTGGGTGAAGGGGACGGGGCTGCGGCCCGTCCTGACCGCCCTCGCCGACGATCCGGCGGCCCGGGAGGACTTCCTCGCCCAGTACCGGGCGGCCCTGCGCGAGGCGTACCCCGCCACCGCGCACGGCACGCCGTTCCCGTTCCGCCGCGTCTTCGCCGTGGCCCGCAGGGAGGCCTGATGCTCACCGTCGTCGACCACGTCCAGCTCGCCGCGCCCGCCGGTTCCGAGGACCTGCTGCGCGCCTACTACGTCGACGTCCTCGGCATGACCGAGGTCCCCAAGCCGCCCGTGCTCGCGGCGCGCGGCGGGTGCTGGTTCCAGGCCGGGCAGGTGCGGCTGCACCTGGGGGTGGAGGAGGAGTTCCGGCCGGCCCGTAAGGCACATCCGGGGCTGCTCGTCACCGGCATCGAGGCCTACGCCGCCCGGCTAGAGGCGGGCGGCGCGCGGGTCGTCTGGGACGGCGACCTGCCGGGGCACCGGCGTTTCTACTCCGAGGACCCGGTGGGCAACCGGCTGGAGTTCCTGGAGCCGGAACGCTGAGCGCCCGTTTGGGTACGGCCGCTTCGGTTACCCGCGGTGGTGACACCGACGTCGAACTCGACCGGGAGTGATCCACGGTGGCGAAGGACCAGAAGGCGAAGGCCAAGGCGGAACAGGCCAAGGGCAAGGCCAAGGAGGCCATGGGCCAGGCCGTCGGCAACGAGAGCAAGACGGCCAGGGGCAAGGGTGAGCAGTCGAAGGGCGACATGCGCCAGGCCAAGGAGAAGGCGAAGGACGCCTTCAAGCACTGAGTAAGCGCAGACGGGACGAGTCCCGTGCCGGCCGATCGCGCCGGTGCGGGACTCAGCTCTTGCGGCGGCCTATCAGATGCGGCTTGGCCTCCAGGCCGTCCAGCCCGTGCCAGGCCAGGTTCACCAGGTGGGCGGCGACCTCCGCCTTCTTCGGGCGCCGCACGTCCAGCCACCACTGCCCGGTCAGCGCGACCATGCCGACCAGCGCCTGCGCGTACAGCGGGGCCAGCTTGGGGTCGAAGCCGCGGCTCTTGAACTCGCGGCCCAGGATGTCCTCCACCTGGGTGGCGATGTCCGAGATCAGGGACGCGAAGGAACCCGTCGACTGCGGGATCGGCGAGTCGCGCACCAGGATGCGGAAGCCGTCCGTGTACTCCTCGATGTAGTCCAGGAGCGCGAACGCGGCCTGCTCGCACAGCTCACGCGGGTGACCGGCGGTCAGCGAGCTGGTGACCATGTCCAGCAGGCGCCGCATCTCGCGGTCCACCACCACCGCGTACAGCCCTTCCTTGCCGCCGAAGTGCTCGTACACCACCGGCTTGGACACCCCGGCCTTCGCCGCGATCTCCTCCACCGAGGTGCCCTCGAAGCCCTTCGCGGCGAAGAGGGTCCGGCCGATCTCCAGCAACTGCTGACGGCGCTCGGCACCGGTCATCCGGGTCCGCCGCACGCGCCGGGGTTTGTCGTTGCTCTCGGTGCTGCTGGAGTCGGTCGCCACGGCGTCAATCATGCCGCCTCGGCGGTCTCCTTCCGGCGCCGAGAGCCCTCTTCCCCGGTGTTACGGCGCGAATCGATACGCGAGCGTGACGGCCAGCGCACGTCGTACGCCCAGCCGAACGCCTCGAACCAGCGGATGATGCGCGCCGAGGAGTCCAACTGGCCGCGCATCACACCGTGCCGCGCGGAGGTCGGGTCGGCGTGGTGCAGGTTGTGCCAGGACTCGCCGCAGGAGAGCACCGCCAGCCACCACACGTTGCCCGAGCGGTCCCGCGACTTGAAGGGACGCTTGCCGACCGCGTGACAGATCGAGTTGATCGACCAGGTCACGTGGTGCAGCAGAGCCACCCGAACGAGTGAGCCCCAGAAGAAGCCGGTGAACGCGCCCCACCAGGACCAGGTCACCAGACCGCCGATGATGGGGGGGAGGGCCAGGGACAGCGCCGTCCAGAACACGAACTGGCGGGAGACCGCGCGGGTCGCCGGGTCCTTGATCAGATCCGGCGCGTACTTCTCCTGCGGGGTCTGCTCCTCGTCGAACATCCAGGCGATGTGCGCCCACCACAGGCCCTTCATCAGTGCCGGGACGGTCTCCCCGAAGCGCCACGGCGAGTGCGGGTCGCCCTCCGCGTCGGAGAACTTGTGGTGCTTGCGGTGGTCCGCGACCCAGCGGACCAGGGGCCCCTCGACCGCCATCGACCCCATGATCGCCAGAGCGATCCGCAGGGGCCGTTTGGCCTTGAAGGAACCGTGCGTGAAGTAGCGGTGGAAGCCGATCGTGATGCCGTGGCAGCCGAGGTAGTAGAAGAAGACCAGCAGACCGAGGTCCAGCCAGCTCAGCCCCCAGCCCCACGCCAGCGGCACCGCCGCCAGCAGCGCGAGGAACGGAACGGTGATGAACAGCAGCAGCGTGATCTGCTCGATCGACCGCTTCTGCTCACCGCCCAGCGTGGCCGAGGGAGTCGGGGTGTCGGTCGACTTCGGGGCGTCGTCGATCACATCGGAGCTCGTGGTCATGGGCGTCCCCTGGGGGGTTCGAGGGTTGAGACAGATGCCGCCGGGCTTCGACAACCGTGCCCGGGTCCCGTTACAACGGTCCCTACGGTTGCGTAACCTACGGCATCGTAAGTATGGCAGTGCGCTGCCCGGCGGCAAGAGCCCGACATTCTGCGCGTCCGCATGGACACCTATCCTTGGAGTCGGTCGGACAGCGCGGTCCGCTCTGATTCCTTCCCGGATGTCAGGGCCGTATGCGGCACCCGCCGCGCGGCCCCGGCCGCCGGGTTCCCCTCCCGGACGAGCTTCAACACTGCAAGGAGCCGCACCTGTGAGCAGTGCCGACGACCAGAACCCGACGACCAACAGCGAGCTGCGCGCCGACATCCGCCGGCTGGGTGACCTCCTGGGCGAGACCCTCGTCCGCCAAGAGGGCCCCGAGCTGCTGGAACTCGTCGAGAAGGTCCGCCGCCTCACCCGCGAGGACGGAGAGGCCGCCGCCGAACTGCTGCGCGGTACCGAACTGGAGACCGCCGCCAAGCTCGTACGCGCCTTCTCCACCTACTTCCACCTGGCCAACGTCACCGAACAGGTCCACCGCGGCCGCGAACTGCGCGCCCGGCGCGCCGCCGAGGGCGGACTCCTCGCCCGTACCGCCGACCGGCTCAAGGACGCCGACCCCGAGCACCTGCGCCAGACGGTCGCCAACCTCAACGTCCGCCCGGTCTTCACCGCCCACCCCACCGAGGCCGCCCGCCGCTCCGTCCTCAACAAGCTCCGGCGAGTCGCCGCACTCCTGGAGACCCCCGTCATCGAGTCCGACCGCCGCCGCCACGACACCCGCCTGGCGGAGAACATCGACCTCGTATGGCAGACGGACGAACTCCGCGTGGTGCGCCCCGAGCCCGCCGACGAGGCCCGCAACGCCATCTACTACCTCGACGAACTGCACGCCGGCGCCGTCGGCGACGTCCTCGAGGACCTCACCGCCGAACTGGAGCGCGTCGGCGTCAAGCTCCCCGACGACACCCGCCCCCTCACCTTCGGCACCTGGATCGGCGGCGACCGCGACGGCAACCCCAACGTCACCCCCCAGGTCACCTGGGACGTCCTCATCCTCCAGCACGAGCACGGCATCAACGACGCCCTGGAGATGATCGACGAACTCAGAGGCTTCCTGTCCAACTCCATCCGCTACACCGGCGCCACCGACGAACTCCTGACGTCCCTGCAGGCCGACCTCGACCGCCTCCCCGAGATCAGCCCCCGCTACAAGCGACTCAACGCCGAGGAGCCCTACCGCCTCAAGGCCACCTGCATCCGGCAGAAGCTGGAGAACACCAAGCAGCGCCTCGCCAAGGGCACCCCCCACGAGGACGGCCGCGACTACCTCGGCACCAGCGAACTCCTCGCCGACCTCACCCTCATCCAGACCTCCCTGCGCGAACACCGCGGCGCCCTCTTCGCCGACGGCCGCATGAACCGCACCATCCGCACCCTGGCCGCCTTCGGCCTGCAACTCGCCACCATGGACGTCCGCGAACACGCCGACGCCCACCACCACGCCCTCGGCCAGCTCTTCGACCGGCTCGGCGAGGAGTCCTGGCGCTACGCCGACATGCCCCGCGAATACCGCGCCAAGCTGCTCGCCAAGGAACTCCGCTCCCGCCGGCCCCTCGCACCCACCCCGGCGCCCGTCGACGCCGCCGGCGCCAAGACCCTCGGCGTGTTCGAGACCGTCAAGCGCGCCTTGGAGGTCTTCGGACCCGAGGTCGTCGAGTCGTACATCATCTCCATGTGCCAGGGCGCCGACGACGTCTTCGCCGCCGCAGTCCTCGCCCGCGAGGCCGGCCTCATCGACCTGCACGCCGGCTGGGCCAAGATCGGCATCGTGCCGCTCCTGGAGACCACCGACGAACTCAAGGCCGCCGACACCATCCTCGAGGACATGCTCTCCGACCCGTCCTACCGGCGCCTCGTCGCCCTCAGGGGCGACGTCCAGGAGGTCATGCTCGGCTACTCCGACTCCTCCAAGTTCGGCGGCATCACCACCAGCCAGTGGGAGATCCACCGCGCCCAGCGCCGCCTGCGCGACGTCGCCCACCGCTACGGCGTACGCCTCCGCCTCTTCCACGGCCGCGGCGGCACCGTCGGCCGCGGCGGCGGCCCCTCGCACGACGCGATCCTCGCCCAGCCCTGGGGCACCCTGGAAGGCGAGATCAAGGTCACCGAACAGGGCGAGGTCATCTCCGACAAGTACCTCGTGCCGTCACTGGCCCGCGAGAACCTCGAACTCACCGTCGCCGCCACCCTCCAGGCCTCCGCCCTGCACACCGCCCCCCGCCAGTCGGTGGAGGCACTGGCCCGCTGGGACGCCGCCATGGACGTCGTCTCCGACGCCGCCCACGCGGCCTACCGCCGCCTCGTCGAGGACCCCGACCTGCCGACGTACTTCCTCGCGTCGACGCCGGTCGACCAGCTCGCCGACCTGCACCTCGGTTCCCGGCCCTCCCGCCGCCCCGGCTCCGGCGTCTCCCTCGACGGCCTGCGCGCCATCCCGTGGGTCTTCGGCTGGACCCAGTCCCGCCAGATCGTCCCCGGCTGGTTCGGCGTCGGCTCAGGCCTCAAGGCACTGCGCGAAGCGGACCTCACTGCAACATTGGGAGGAGAGGGCGTGCTCGACGAGATGCACGAACAGTGGCACTTCTTCCGCAACTTCATCTCCAACGTCGAGATGACCCTCGCCAAGACCGACCTGCGCATCGCCGCCCACTACGTCGACACCCTCGTCCCCGACGAGCTCCAGCACGTCTTCGACACCATCAAGGCCGAACACGAGCTGACCGTCGCCGAAGTCCTCCGCGTCACCGGCGAGGCCGAACTCCTCGACGCCACCCCGGTCCTCAAGCAGACCTTCGCCATCCGCGACGCCTACCTGGACCCCATCTCCTACCTCCAGGTGACCCTCCTCAAGCGCCAGCGCGACGCCGTGGCCGCCGGCGAGGAACCCGACCCGCTGCTCTCCCGCGCCCTCCTCCTCACCGTCAACGGCGTGGCCGCCGGCCTGCGCAACACCGGCTGAGCACCCGCACACGACGGTGCCCCCGAGCCTCGGACTCGGGGGCACCGTCTTCTCAGAACCGCGAAAGCCTCAGATCATCACGAACGCCGCCGTCAGCAGCGCGACCCCCGACAACGCCAGCACCCCCGCCAGCCGCGTCCGCCGCAGTCCCCCGGCCACCACCACCGACGCCAGCAGCAACGCCCCGCCCATCGGAACCCACGCGTACAGCACCCCCGACGGCCCCGACCGCACGACCTCGTCGCTCCCCGGCAGCACCACCACCGAGTAGGTCCGCCCCTTGCGCACCGCGACCGTCTTCTCGATGACGACCCGCTCCCGCGCCGGCGCCCCCGGAGCGGCAGGCGTGTACGGACCGGTGCAGGCATCCGCAGCACACCGCGTCACCTCGATCGTGCCGCGCTCCCGCCCCTTGGTCAGCATCACGTACGGAGCCGTCCGCCACGACGCCCACACCCCGGCGATCAGGATCAGCACCGCGACCGCCGCCATCGCCACCAGCCGCCCGAACCGCAACGCCGTGACGGAGACCTGACGGGCGGCGGTAGCTGCGGGCATGGCCGGGATCATTGGCCATGCCCGGACGGTCAGTCAAACCCGCCGGGGGACAAGTCAGGAGTTGTACGTGCTTTGCGCCCGCTCCAAGCCCTCGATCACCAGACACTCCACCGCGTCCGCCGCCCGGTCCACGAAGTAGTCCAGCTCCTTGCGCTCCCCCGACGCGAAGTCCTTCAACACGAAGTCCGCGACCGGCATCCGCCCCGGCGGCCGCCCGATCCCGAACCGCACCCGGTTATAGTCCGCACCGAACGCCTTCGTCATCGACTTCAGCCCGTTGTGCCCGTTGTCCCCGCCACCCAGCTTCAACCGCAGCGTCCCGAAGTCGATGTCCAACTCGTCGTGCACCGCCACGATGTTGGCCACCGGCACCTTGTAGAAGTCCTTGAGGGCGTTCACCGGCCCACCGGAGAGGTTCATGTACGACATCGGCTTCGCCAGGATCACCCGCCGGTTCGCCGGACCCACCGGACCGATCCGCCCCTCCACGACCTGCGCCTGGGCCTTCCCGGCCCGCTTGAACCTCCCCCCGATCCGCTCGGCCAGCAGATCGGCCACCATGAACCCCACGTTGTGCCGGTTCATCGCGTACTCCGGCCCGGGATTCCCGAGGCCGACAACCAGCCACGGAGCGCCTTCGGGGGTCGTCACGTCCAGTTCTCCTCGATACGCGCCAGCCGCTGCCCCTCACCGGAACAGCGGCTGACGAAACGACGATCGGTGCGGATCAGGCCTCGGCGACCTCTTCGCCCTCGGACTCCTCGCCCTCGGACTCCTCCGCCTGCGCGGCCAGCACCTGCAGCACCACCGCGTCCTCCTCGACGGCCAGCGTCGTGCCGTTCGGCAGCGTGATGTCCTTCGCGAGGACGGAGGCGCCGGCCTCCAGGCCCTCGATCGAGACCGTGACGGACTCGGGGATGTGCGTGGCCTCCGCCTCGACCGGCAGCGCGTTCAGCACGTGGTCGAGCAGGTTGCCACCCGGAGCCAGCTCGCCCTCGGTGTGCACCGGAATCTCGACCGTGACCTTCTCGCCCCGCTTGACCAGCTGCAGGTCCACGTGCTCCAGGAAGCCCTTGATCGCGTCACGCTGCACGGCCTTCGGAATCGCCAGCTCGGTCGACTTGCCGTCGATGTCCAGCGAGATCAGCACGTTCGGCGTACGCAGCGCCAGCAGCAGGTCGTGACCCGGAAGCGTCAGGTGCAGCGGGTCCGAACCGTGCCCGTACAGCACACCGGGAACCTTGCTGGCACGACGGATACGGCGGGCGGCACCCTTGCCGAACTCGGAACGAGTCTCGGCGGAGATCTTCACCTCGGACATGATCACTCCTCGCAGAAATAGGAACGGACGTGGTCACCCGGCCACGAACGGCCTGCTACGAAGAGCGCGTCGATAACGGACAACCGAACCCCCACGAACAGGGAACGGCCTCCCTCGCCGAGCAACTGGAGCAGTCTACTCGGCCAGGGAGGCCACAGAAAAATCGATCACTCTCGCAGGAGCACCGGCCTACTGCTCGTCGAACAGGCTCGTCACCGAACCGTCCTCGAACACCTCACGCACCGCACTCGCGATCGTCGGCGCGATCGACAACACCGTGATCTTGTCCAGATCCCCGCCCAGCTCACCCGGCGTCGGCAACGTGTTCGTGAACACGAACTCACTCACCCGCGAGTTCTTCAGCCGGTCCGCCGCCGGACCCGACAGCACACCGTGCGTCGCCGTCACGATGACATCCTCCGCACCATGCGCGAACAACGCGTCCGCCGCCGCGCAGATCGTCCCACCAGTGTCGATCATGTCGTCCACCAGCACACACACGCGGCCCTTCACCTCACCGACCACCTCATGCACGGTGACCTGGTTCGCCACGTCCTTGTCCCGCCGCTTGTGCACGATCGCCAGCGGCGCACCCAGCCGGTCACACCAACGGTCCGCCACCCGCACCCGGCCCGCGTCCGGAGACACCACCGTCAACTTGTCCCGCTGCACCTTCTCGCCCACATAGTCCGCGAGCAGCGGCAGCGCGAAAAGATGATCCACCGGACCGTCGAAGAAGCCCTGGATCTGGTCCGTGTGCAGATCCACCGTCAGCAGACGGTCCGCACCCGCGGTCTTCATCAGATCCGCGATCAGACGCGCCGAGATCGGCTCACGCCCACGGTGCTTCTTGTCCTGCCGCGCATAGCCGTAGAACGGCACGATCACCGTGATCGAACGCGCCGAAGCACGCTTCAACGCGTCGATCATGATCAACTGCTCCATGATCCACTGATTGATCGGAGCCGTGTGGCTCTGGATCACGAAACAGTCCGCGCCACGCGCCGACTCCTGATACCGAACATAGATCTCACCATTGGCGAAATCGAAGGCCTTCGTCGGAACAACCCCGACACCCAACTGCTGGGCGACCTCCTCGGCAAGCTCGGGGTGGGCGCGGCCGGAGAAGAACATCATCTTCTTCTCGCCGGTCGTCTTGATCCCGGTCACAGCACTGTCTCCTCAGAGGTGTCTCAGCAGGTGGGGTGCGGATGTGCACTTATCACGGTACGCCGTGTACGACCCGACCGTTTCCGGTCAGGCATCGCCTTCCTCCCGACGACCGGCAGCCTCAGCCGCCCTCGCCGCCGCGCTCCCCGGACGCTTCCGAGCCACCCAACCCTCGATATTCCGCTGCTGACCACGGGCCACAGCCAGCGAACCGGGCGGAACGTCCTTCGTGATCACGGACCCGGCAGCGGTGTACGCACCGTCCCCGACCGTGACAGGAGCCACAAACATATTGTCCGAACCCGTCTTGCAGTGCGATCCGACGGTGGTGTGATGCTTGCTCTCCCCGTCATAGTTCACGAACACACTCGCAGCACCGATGTTCGTGTACTCACCGATCGTCGCGTCCCCCACGTACGACAGATGCGGAACCTTCGTCCCCTCACCGATGGAGGCGTTCTTCGTCTCCACATACGTACCGATCTTGCCCTTCGCACCGAGCCGCGTACCCGGACGCAAATAGGCATACGGCCCCACGTTCGCCTCCGGCCCCACCACCGCGCCGTCCGCCACCGTGTTGTCCACCCGGGCCCCCGCACCGACCCTCGTGTCCGTCAGCCGGCTGTTCGGCCCCACCTCCGCGCCCTCACCGACATGCGTGGAACCATGCAACTGCGTACCCGGATGCACCACCGCATCCCGCTCGAACGTCACCGTCACATCCACCCACGTCGTCGCCGGATCGACGACCGTCACCCCGTCCAGCATCGCCCGCGTCAGCAACCGGTCGTTCAGAATCCGCCGCGCCTCGCTCAACTGCACCCGGTTGTTGATCCCCGCGATCTCACGGTGATCCCCGGCGACCGACGCCCCGACCCGGTGCCCGGCCTCGCGCAGGATCCCCAGCACGTCCGTCAGGTACTCCTCACCCTGACTGTTGTCCGTCCGCACCTTCTTCAACGCCTCCGCGAGCAACTGCCCGTCGAACGCGAACACCCCGGAGTTGATCTCCCGGACCGCCCGCTGCGCCTCGCTCGCGTCCTTGTGCTCGACGATCCCCGTGACGGCACCGGTCGCCTCGTCCCGGATGATCCGCCCGTACCCCGTCGCATCCGGCACCTCGGCGGTCAGCACGGTCACGGCGTTGCCGTCGGCGGAGTGCGTGGCGGCCAGCCGTTTCAGCGTCTCGCCGGTCAGCAGCGGGGTGTCCCCGCACACGACCACCACGGTCCCCTCCACCGACCCGCCCAGCCCCTCCAGGGCGATCCGCACGGCATGCCCGGTGCCGTTCTGCTCCTCCTGTACGGCGGTGCGCACGGCGGGGTCGATCTCGGCGAGCCGGGCACTGACCTTCTCCCTCGCATGCCCGACGACCACGACCAGGTTCTCGGGGTCCAACTCACGGGCGGCGGCCAGCACATGGCCCACCAGGCTGCGACCACAGATCTCGTGCAGGACCTTCGGTGTGGCCGACTTCATACGGGTGCCCTCACCCGCTGCGAGAACGACGACGGCTGCCGGGCGAATGGCGCTCACGGGGTTGCCCTTCGGCTTTGGGATGGGTGGGGACATCCGCAGGATACCGGGGCGTTTCAGCGGGGGGCATGGGAGCGGGCCCTGACTGTGCGGTCAGGGCCCGAACCGGCTAGCTCCCGGGGCAGGAGTCGAACCTGCGTCTTACCTGGATTCAAAGTCCAGTCGCCCCTACCGACAGAGCAACCCGGGAATGCCGGGGTCAGCCTACGGGGTTCGCTGTTTCGCTGCCACCACCACCCCGGACCGCCAGCCCTCGATGCGGCGGTATAGGTCCGCGCTCTTGAGGGCTTTGATCACCAGGCAGCCTCGGTACGTCTCGCCGGTGTTCTTACGGGTGGTCTTGGGGTTGTGCTTTTTGAGCGTCGTCTTGTTGAACGCAGACCTGTCGGCGCCGACGAACTCGGCCCAGTATTGTTCGGTGCCGGGCACGTCTGCCTGCTCGTGGATCATGACGCTGTAGCGAAGGTGCTCACGTGCGACGCCGAGCAGGTCGAGCCAGGCCAGGAACACCCGGATCATGCCAGGGTCGCTGTTGACGAAGGTGACCCGCTCGCGGCGGGCGTATGACTTGTCCTTGCTGCCCTCGGCCCAATACAGGCCCACGCCGACCAGGAACAGTTCGCGATCGGTCAGCTTGCCGATGTCCTCTGCGGCTACCCGCTTGGTGTGCCGGCGCTCCTCCTCTCTGATCTGCAGCTTGGCTTCCCAGCCCCGCCTCGCAATCGCTGAGGCTTCCTCTCTCGTCCGCTTTTTCCGCTCCGGCCTCGGTAGATCCCGCACCCACAGTGAGATCGAACTCTTCGAGCACCCCAGCTCCACCTGGATCTGGTCGTAAGTCCAGCCCTGGAGTCGGAGTTCCCTGGCTCTGTCCCGCAGGTCGTCCTTCGCGTTCGGCCGTTTTGTCCATTCCGGAGGGGGTTCGCCCTCCGGGAGGCGGTTGAGGATGTCGTTGTTGTCGACGCGCAGCCGGTCTCGGATCTGGCGTCGGCTGAGTCCCTCGCGTCGCAGTGCGACCGCCCGCTCCCGCAGGGTCTCGAAGTCGGCGTATCTGCCGTTTGGATGTGCCGTGGGCATACCGCCGCGGCGGAATCCGGGCTTCCGGGGTCGAACGGTGAGCGATTCAGCAGTTCGAGGGAAAGGGGGATGTTCGTGGCTGATCCGTCACGGAGTGTGGTGTAGGCCAGTCCCGGAAACTCACCGGAAAACCGGCCACGAACGACCGTAGGCTGGAGGCATGACCACGACGGGGGAAGACCATGCCACGGTCCGGGGAGGGCCGTGGTGGTGGGGCAGGTGGCGCGGTGCCGCCTTGGATGTGGGGCTTGCTGTCGCGTCCGCGGTGGAGTGTGCGTTCGAGGGGATCCGGTTCGCGCAGGACGCGGGGATTCCGCTGGTGGCGGGGATCGTGTTCGGGGTGGTGGCCGGGTCCGCGTTGCTGGTGCGGCGGAAGTGGCCGATAGCCGTCGTTCTCGTCTCGATCGCGATCACGCCGGCCCAGATGGGCTATCTGATGGGGATCGTCGGGCTGTACACGCTCGCCGCCTCGGAGTTGCCGCGCCGGATCATCGCCTCGCTCGCCGGTATGTCGCTCGTCGGCATGCTGATCGTGATGTTCGTGCGGGTGCGGCAGGACATGGCGCACGGGAATCTGGACCTGGGGGACTGGTTCGTGCCGTTCGCGTCGATCACGACGGCGATCGGGATGACCGCGCCGCCGCTGTTGCTGGGGCTGTACGTGGGGGCGCGGCGGCGGCTGATGGAGAGTCTGCGGGAGCGTGCGGACAGCTTGGAGCGGGAGTTGCAGTTGCTCGCGGAGCGGGCCGAGGAGCGTGCGGAGTGGGCGCGGGGTGAGGAGCGGACGCGGATCGCGCGGGAGATGCATGACGTGGTCGCGCATCGGGTGAGTCTGATGGTGGTGCATGCGGCGGCGTTGCAGGCGGTGGCGCGGAAGGATCCGGAGAAGGCGGTCCGCAATGCCGCGTTGGTGGGGGACATGGGGCGGCAGGCGCTGACGGAGTTGCGGGAGATGCTGGGGGTGCTCAGGAGCGGGGACGGTTCGGGGGGTGCGCGGCAGGCGGTTCCGTTGGCGGCGGTGGGGGTGGCTGCCGCGGTGGCCGCTTCGGGGGACGCCGATGAGGGTGAGGGGCCGTGTCTGTCGGAGTTGGAGGAGTTGGTGGGGCAGTCGGCGGCGGCGGGGATGGTGGTGGCGCTGTCGGTGGAGGGGGATGTGCGGTCGTATGCGGCGGAGATCGAGCAGACGGCGTATCGCGTGGTGCAGGAGGCGTTGACGAACGTGCACAAGCATGCGGCGGGTGCGAAGACGTATGTGCGGGTGGCGCACCGGGTGTCGGAGATCGCGATGCAGGTGGAGAACGAGCCGCCGCCGGAGATTGCGTCGGCGTCGGCGGCGAGGCTGCCGTCGGGGGGGAACGGGTTGGTGGGGATGAGGGAGCGGGTGACGGGGCTGGGTGGGGTGTTCGTGTCGGGGCCGACGGATGCGGGGGGTTTTCGGGTGTCGGCGGTGATTCCGGCGGTGTGAGTCTCGGGCGGGTCAGCCTGGTGTGAGGCGTAGGGGTTCGATGCCGGTGGTGAGGCCGGCGAGGGCTTGGTCGATGTCGGGGCCGAGGTACCAGTCGCCGGTGTGGTCGAGGGCGTAGACGCGGCCTTCGGTGTCGATGGCGAGGAGGGCGGCGGTTTCGGTTTCGGTGCCGAGGGGGCTGACCTCGGTGTCGAGGGCGCGGCCGAGGTCGGCGAGGGTGCGGGCCATGTGGAGGCCGTGGAGGGGGTCGACGTGGATCGCGGTGGGGGCGACTTGGCGGCCGGGGCCGGTGGGGGTGATGTGGAGGCCGCCGAATTCGGCCCAGGCCTCGACGGCGGCGGGGAAGACGGCGTGCCGGTGGCCGGCGGGTGAGGTGTGTTCGCGCAGGGTGTCGGCCCAGATCTCGGCTTGTTTTATGTCCCAGCGTCCGGGTTGCCAGCCGGCGGCACGCAGGGCGGCGTCGACGGGTACGGGGAAGCGTGTGCTGGTGGTGCGGTCGGGGTGCATCTGCCCTTCGATCGTCGAGTTCGCCGGTGTCGCTGTTCGGCTGGTGGGCCGTGTTGTCGTACGGGTGGGGTGGGGGTCAGTTGCCTGTGGCGGCTGGGTCGACGATGCGGACGCCGAAGTGGGCGCTGAGGGCGGTGCAGGCGCGGCAGGGTGTGGCGAAGCTGCCGTGGAGGGGGTCGCCGTCTTCGCGGATGCGTCGGGCGGTGAGTTTGGCCTGCTTGAGGGCTTTGCGGGCTTCGCCGTTGGTCATCGGGCGGCGGGCGGCGCGCTTGCTGCGGGCGGCGTCGGCGGCGGCTATGTGGCGGGAGATGAGGATCGTCTCGGCGCAGCGGCCGGTGAAGCGGTCGCGTTGGGCGCTGGTGAGGGTGTCGAGGAAGTCCTGCACGAGGGGGTGCAGGGGTGGTGGTTCCTCGCCGCGGGCGGCGGTGCCGGTGAGGGTGGCGCCGCGGACGGAGAGGGCGGCGGCGACGGTGGGGAGTATGCCGTCGCGTCGGTGCAGGAGGGTGGGTGCGACCGTGGTGGCGGTGGCGCTCCAGCCGATGCGGGGGTCGCCGGACACGGTGGTGGGCGTACCGGTGTGCGGTGCCGTGTGTGGTCCCGTCTGCGTCGCGTTCATGATCGTCTTTCCCTCCCGAGCATCCCCCGGAGGAGACAGAGTGCCAAACTCCGTTGCTGGTGCGGTAGCTGGGGCCGTGCGACACGCCCGGGTTTGGGCGTGCTGTCACGGCGGGGTGACGGCTGGTCACGGATGTGGAGGGGTGGTCGGCCGGTGCCCGGTGACCGGTGCGGGCGTACCGCATAGGCTGTCGGCACCGCTTTCGGGCGGGTGGCGTCGCGACGGAGGTCGGGACGGACGAGACAGTCGATACGGGGCGTGGTGGGGGCGGATGCCGGTCGCCGCGGGTCGTACCAGAGTGCCGCAGGGGGCAACCGCCATGACGACAGGTCGGCTCGGGCAGCAGGCCGCGCCGCCGAACGCGGCCTATGCCGGGCAGGTCGTGCACTTCCCGGATCCGGTTCGGGCGGCGCGTCACCCGAGAGGGGTACGGGTCGATGAGCGTGGTTATCCCGATTTCTCGCCGTATGCGCGGGCGGCGGCGGAGATCGCGGAGCCGCCGGAGGGTTTCGGGGTCGACGAGTTGCGGCTGACGGACTATGTGTCGGCGAACGCGGCGCTCGCGGCGAGTGGTCATGCGTTGTGGGACACGGTTCCGTCGGTGGCGACTCCGCACGGCTGGACGTGGCATCACGTGGTGGGTTCGCGGCGGCTGGAGCTGGTGCCGGTCGAGGTGAAGGCGTTGCTGCGGCATCACGGTGGGATCGCCACGGCGGGGGTGGACCAGGACAAGCGGGGCACGCGGCCGTTGCAGGAGACGCGTCCGGCGCATTTCGGGCTGCCGAAGTCGGGGGTGGCGGTGACGGAGGCGCAGGTGCAGGGGGTCGAGGAGGACCTCGGGTACCGGTTGCCGGGTGCGTACCGGTCGTTCCTGAAGGCGGCGGGCGGGTGTGCTCCGGTGGGGACCGCGTTGGACGCCGAGGTGGGGCTGTTGGTCGACCAGCCGTTCTTCACGGTGCGGGACGAGGCGGCGGTCAATGACCTGGTGTATGTGAACAAGTGTCTGCGTGACCATCTCACCAAGGACTATCTGGGGGTTGGTTTCGTGCAGGGCGGGCTGCTCGCGGTGAAGGTGCGGGGCGGGCGGACCGGTTCGGTGTGGTTCTGTGCCTATGACGACGCGCGTGACGTCGATCCGTCGTGGGCGCCGGCGGAGCGGGTGGAGCGTCTGCTGCTGCCGTGCGGTGAGGACTTCGATGTGTTCCTGTCCCGACTCGCCGGTTCTCCGCCGGAGTTGGAGACGGTGGCGAACCTGATGGTGGACGGCGGTTTCGCGCGGTCCGTGCCCGTGGCGGGGGAGTGAGCGGGGCGATGGTGACGTTCGCGCAGGCGCAGGAGCGCGCCGAGGAGTGGATCAACGGGGACGTGCCCTCGTACCAGCATCGTGAGGTGCGGGTACGGGAGTTCGAGCTCGGGTTCGTGGTGTGGGCGGAGGACCGGGCGGAGGGTCCGCGTTCCGACGGGGGCGCGCAGCGGCTGGTGATCGCCCGCGACAGCGGCGAGGCGACGCTGTGGCCCGCGCTGCCGGTGGGTGAGGTGATCCGCCGGTACGAGGAGGAGTACGGCCGTCCGGACGTGGACGAGGAGTCCGCGGCGCCGGCGGGGGCTTCCGCCCGGGTGGACCTGAACCAGACGTCTTTCCTGCTGAGCCCGCCGGAGTGGTTGCAGGAGGCGGCGGACAAGCTGGGCATCGGTGAACGGCGGGACGGGGCGCTTCCCGAGACGCAGCCCGGGGCTGCCATGGCGGCCTCCGGGGCCGTGGACGCTCCGGTCGCGCCGGACGTGCCCGCGGGGGCGACGCCGTGGGCGGGGACCGACACCAACGCGGACGCGGGCGAGGACCGGTCCGTGCCGCTGCCGGCGACCGTGTTCGCGCCGCCGTTGAACGACGTGGACGACACCCCGCCGGACGCCGAGACGGCCCTGATCTCGGGCGGCAGCCGGCTTCCGCCGACGGCGGTGACACCGGTCCCGGGTGACCGGGGCGAGCAGGGTGATCATGCGGCGCGGGGCGCGGGGGGCGGGCCGGGGGCGCCTGCCCGTCCCGAAGTGCCGGGTGCGCCGTCGTACGGGTATCCGCAGGGTGCGGGCGTGCCCGGTTCGGCGCCTCCCGGGGTGCCCGCGCCGGGTGCCGTGCCTCCGCCGCCGCCCGGCGCGCCGTCCTACGGGTACCCGCAAGGGCCCGGCGGGGCGCCGGGTGTGCCGCAGCCGCCGGGCCGGCCGGGGCTCGCGCCGAACGCCGGGGACATCGCTGACGCCGCGACCAGCAGGGCCGCTCCTCCCTCGCGCCGAGGGTCCGCTCCGCCGCCTCCGCCGGGTGCCCCTGGGGCGCCGGGTGCGCGGCCGGGGAGCCCGCCTCCGCCTCCGCCCGGTCCCGGCGCGGGCGGGTACGTGCCGACGCAGCTCGTCTCGGCCCTCGGCCCCGACGGGCCGGTGGGTGCTGCCGGTCCGCAGCCCCCGGGCGCGCCGCAGCCACCGGCCCCTCAGCCGCCCGGCGCCCCGGGTGCGTCGACCCCGCCTGGTGCACCGCCGTTTCCGGGTGCCCCGGGTACGCCGACCCCGCCCGGCCCACCGGTGCCGCCCGTCGCCGCCCATGCGTCCGCTGCCCCTGGCGCACCCCAGCCACCGAGTGCTCCGGGTGTCCCTGCTGCTCCCGGCGCCGCCCGGGCTGGGCACGGAGCCGTTCACCACGCGGAGACCGTCCTGGCGCCGCCGCCCGCCGGCGCTCCCGGCGCGCCCCCGCGCAGTGGCCCCGGCGTGCCGCCGCCCCCGCCGGCGCCCGGCGCGATGCCCCCTCCCGGGCAGCCCGGACCCGGTGTGATGCCTCCTCCGGGGCACCTCGTGCCCGGGCAGCAGCCGCCGGCGTACGGGTATCCGCCGCAGCCGAGTGGGCAGCCGACTGTCGGGCCGGGGTATCAGGCCGTGCTGCGGTACCGCGCGCAGGACGGTTCCGAGCAGCAGGTGATCCGGCGTTCCGCGCCGGGGACGCCGCATCCGGAGTGGCAGATCTTCCACGAGCTGCGCGGCCTGAACGTGCCGCCGGACCAGGTGCTGGAGCTGCACACGGAGTTGGAGTCCTGTGAACTGCCGGGCGCGTACTGCGCGCGGATGATCCGGGAGCAGTGGCCGCAGGCGCGGATCACGAGCATCGCGCCGTACGGCACGGACCACGCGAGCCGGCAGCAGGGTATGCAGCAACTCCTGGCGCACCAGGGCGAGTTGCACCAGGTGGCCGACGGGCCCGCGCGCCCGGCGCCGGTGCGTGCGCCGTTGCCGCCGGTGCAGGCGGCGCCGCCGGTGCCGCCGGAGGATGTGGCGCAGGAGCTGGCGGGGGCGTTCGGGCCGGGGACCTTCCGGTTCGAGCAGCAGGCCGTCTCCCGCCAGGGCGTGCCGCCGATCGTGGCGCAGTCGCTGGTGGTGGCGGGGCTGCCGCTGGACATGGGTCCGTTCTTCTGGGCGCAGGCCCAGCCGGGCCGTCCGGTGCCGACGCTCGCCGAACTGGCGCAGGAACGCGGCGTGCGGCCGGCCGCGGACGCGGGCTCCTACCTCGTGATGGGCAGCGACTTCGGCAAGGCGCTGTGCGTGCAGTACGGGACGGCGAACATCGTGGCCGTGCCGGTGGAGGCGGGGCCGGGCGGGGCGCCGGTGCCGCCGCAGTTCGTGAACTCGGGGCTGCCGGAGTTCCAGCGCTGCCTCGCTCTGCTCGGGCGGATGTGGCGGCTGAGGTTCGGTCTGAACCAGGAGCAGGCGGGCCGCTGGACCGTCGACTTCCAGGCCCAGCTGGCCTCCCTCGACCCGGCGGCGCTCGGTTCGCCGGAGAGTTGGTGGTCGGTGCTGCTCGAGCAGATGTGGGACGGGTTGCTGTAACCCCCACCTGGGCGTTTCTTGACGCCTTCGGGCCGGGCCCGGTCGTTGTGACCGGGCCCGGCCCTTTTGTGTGCTCGTTCCGACCGTGACGCGTGCGCGGAGTGTCAGGTTATGAGGACTTACGTCCGATACATCAAGATGTGCGCGAAATCATCATTTCGCGTCCGTTCGGCGGAGAGGGGTTCCAGGATGAGCAGCACAGCGGTCTCGCCCCACGGCTTCGGGGCCGTACGGGGGCGCGGCTACCGTCCCGAACAGGTCGACGCGTACGCCGCCGCGCTCTCGCACGACCGGGATGCCGCGTGGGAACGGGCCGCCCGGCTCACCGTGCTCGCCAAGGAGATGGAGGCGGAGGCGGCGCGGATGCGGGAGGCCGTGGCGCACCTCGCGCCGCAGTCGTACGAGTCCCTCGGGGAGGGCGCGCGGCGGCTGTTCGAGGTTGTGCGGGAGGAGGCGGCCGCCGTACGGGAGGGGGCGCGGCAGGAGGCTCGGCGCCTGGTGGAGGAGGCGCAGGCGCGTGCCGACGGCGTGCGGGATGCCGCGCAGGCGCATGCCGACAGTGTGCGCGCCGATGCCGAGGAACGCGCCCGGCAGCGGCTGCTAGCCGCGCAGGCCGAGGCCGAGGAGATCCGGGTCTCCACCCGGCGCGCGGTGAAGGAGGGCCGTGGTGAGGCGCTGGCCGCGCTCCGGGAGGTGCGCGGCCGGACCTCCGCGATGCTGGCCGAGCAGGCGGAGGAGTTCGCCGAGCGGCTGGCCGAGGTGGAGCAGGTGGAGGCCGCGCGGGCGGCCGCGCTGGACGCGCGGCAGGCCGAACGGGTGGCGCGCGCGGAGGCGGTGCTGTCCGAGGCGAAGCGGGAGTTCTCCGAGGCCGAGGAGGCCGCGCGGCAGGGCGAGGAGGAGGCGCGGGCCCGGGCGGCGGAGATTGTCGCCGAGGCGCGGGCCGGCGCCGAGCGGATCGCCCGCGAGACGGAGCGGGTGCTGCGCGAGCACGCCGAGCGGTGGGACGACGTGCAGGCGCAGATGGACAACGTCCGCGACAGCCTTACGGCGTTGACGGGATCGGCGCCCGGGGAGTGAACGGACTCCGGCGGGCGGGGGCGGGTCAGCCGCCTCTGCGTACCGCTCCGGCCAGGATCCAGCCCTCCACCGCCTCGTACTGGTGGCGCTGTTCCTCCGCAGTCCGCCGGCCGGACAGGGTTGTGCCCAGCCAGCCGAACAGGAAGCCCAGGGGGATCGTCACCAGGCCCGTCGTGGTGAACGGGAACCAGTTGAAGTCGGCTTCGGGGAAGGCGGACGCGGGGGAGCCGGAGACCAGGTTGGTGCCCGGCATCAGCAGCAGGACCGCGAGTGTGCCGCCGATCAGGGTGCACAGCAGGCCCGTTCGGGTGTAGCGGCGCCAGAAGAGGCTGTAGACCAGGGCCGGGGCGATGGCGGAGGCGCCGAGGCAGAAGGACAGGGTCACCAGGGGCTGCAGGCTGCGGTGTTGGACCAGGGTGGCCAGGAGGATGGCGGGTACGCCGACCGCCAGCGCCGAGATCCGGGCCAGGCCCATCTCGCGGCGCGCCGACAGCTCCCGTACGCGGGTGGCGAAGACGTCGTGGGCGAGGGAGTTGGCGCAGGCCAGGATCATGCCGGCGACGGAGGCGAGGAGGGTCAGGAAGATCGCCGTGGTCACCGTCGTGAACAGGAACGTCTCCGCCGTGGAGACGTCGGGGCCGAAGGCGGCCCGGGAGCCCAGCAGGTAGGCGGTGTTGCCCCGCGGGTCCGCCTGGGCGATCGCCGCCCGCCCGATCAGCGCCGTCGCGCCGAAGCCGACGACCGTCATGATGAGGACGAAGACGACCACCGCGGACACCGCCCAGGACATGGACCGCCGTACCTGACGGGCACTGTCGGCGGTGTACATGCGCATCGTGACGTGCGGGAGGCAGGCGCCGCCGACGACGACCGTCAGCTCCGAACTGATCATGTCCAGGCGGGGGTTGGGACTGCCCGCGAACTCCACGCCCGAGTGCAGGAAGGCGGTGCCGACCCCGCTCTGCGCGGCCGCCGCGTCGAACAGCGCACCCGGGTCCCAGTCGAAGCGCCGCAGCACCAGGGCGGCGACCACCGCACCCGACCCGAGCAGCATCACGATCTTCAGGATCTGGATCAGGGCCGTGCCCTTCATCCCGCCGATCGCGGCATAACTGATCATCAGCGCGCCCAGGCCGATGATGCAGCCCGTCTTCAGGGAGTCGCCGGAGAAGCCGAGGATGAACGCCAGCAGCTGCCCCGTGCCGGCGAGTTGGACCAGCATCAGGGGCAGCAGCGCGGCGATCGTCACCGCGCACGCGGTGACGCGCACCGAGCGTTGCGGCATCCGCCGTGCGAGAGCGTCGCCCATGGTGAACCGGCCCGCGTTGCGCAGGGGTTCGGCCAGCAGGAACATCAGCAGCATCAGCGACAGGGCGGTGCTGAGCGCGAGCACGATGCCGTCGTACCCGCACAGGGCGATGACCCCGCCCGTGCCCAGGACGCTCGCGGCGGAGATGTAGTCGCCGGCGATGGCGAGGCCGTTGCGCACGGGGGAGAGGGAGCCGTAGCCGGTGTAGAACTCGTCGAGGTCGTCGCGGTCGGGGCCGGTCATCACGCACAGCAGGAGCGTGATCGTGGCGATGGCGGAGAAGGCGACGAGGGACATGGCCTGGGCGTTGCCCGTGAAGCCGTTCGTCATCGGGTGGCCTCCCGCTTGGCGTCCACGGCGGACTGCGCGCGGATGCGGTCCGCGATCGGGTCGACGTAGCGGCGCGCGGTGTGCTCGTACAGGGCGATGGCGAGCCAGGTCACCGGGATCTGGACCAGCGCGAGCAGGAGTCCGGTCGGCAGCCCGTCGGTGACGCTGCTCGTCATGACGGACGGTGCGAAGGCCGACAGGACGAGGAAGAGCGTGAAGTAGCCGAGCGCGGTGAGCGAGGCGGTGCGGCGCTGCCAGCGGTAGGCGCTGCGCAGGATCCGCAGGTCGCTGTGGTGCCCGAGCGCGGGCCGCTGCGGACGGCGCCGGGGCGGCTCGGGCGGGTCCTCGATGGGCGGCTGCCAGGGGTAGGTGGCCTCGTAGGAGGGTGAGGAGTCGTGGTGCCGGTACTGCTGCGGGTAGGCGGGGCGGCGGTGCGGGTACGGGTCGTAGGACATCCCGTGCTCCTTGCGTGGCTCGGGTCCGGTGCGGCGGACCGCAGGGAGGGTGGGGGGTGTGCGGAGCCACGCACGCTACTCGCCGGTTTCGCGGGCGCGCGGCGTTTTCACCAAACTGGCCGGTCGGTATGCGCTTACTACACTGACCTGCGGTGTTACCGCCGTTAACTCGGATTTCTTGCTCCCCGCTTGACCCTGACGTCGCGGGAGGGTGGAGCCTTCGGTGGGCCGGTGGGTGGAGTCAACCCCGAGATCGGCTCCACCCGGCGGTGGACTCCCCCTAGGGGTTTCCTCCGTACTACGACTGGGGGAGGTTCGTCCCCCTGGAGGACGAGAGCGGGCACGGCCCGTCCTTAACCTGGCCTTACGCCGCTGAGGAGCGGCCGGGGAGCAGACCGGGGGACGGCCGGGGGGCGGTTCACCGAACCGGCGGGGGTGGGGTTTACCCCCGTACAAGAGGGTGCCGGGCACCAGCGCGCACGGCCCCTCGCACGACCAGACTCATCGACGTACCAGTTCTCGCGACTCACTGTTGACCGACATAGGAGACAAACCATGACTTCGGCCGTGACCATTCCCAGGCACGGGGGCACTGGAGGACGGACGGCCGTCGCCGCGCGGGCGCGGCAGGTCGTCAAGGCGTACGGGGCCGGGGAGACCCGCGTCGTCGCCCTCGACCATGTCGACGTGGACATCGCCCGCGGCCAGTTCACCGCGATCATGGGCCCTTCGGGGTCCGGCAAGTCCACCCTGATGCACTGCCTCGCCGGGCTCGACACCGTCACCAGCGGGCAGATCTACCTGGACGACACCGAGATCACCGGGCTCAAGGACAAGAAGCTCACCCAACTGCGGCGCGACCGGGTCGGGTTCATCTTCCAGGCGTTCAACCTGCTGCCGACGCTGAACGCGATCGAGAACATCACGCTGCCCATGGACATCGCCGGCCGCAAGCCGGACAAGCAGTGGCTGGCGCGCGTGGTGGACACGGTGGGTCTGTCCGACCGCCTCAAGCACCGGCCCACCCAGCTCTCCGGCGGCCAGCAGCAGCGCGTCGCCGTGGCCCGCGCACTGGCCGCCCGGCCCGAGATCATCTTCGGCGACGAGCCGACCGGCAACCTCGACTCGCGCGCGGGCGCCGAGGTCCTCGGCTTCCTGCGCAGGTCGGTCGACGAGCTCGGCCAGACCATCGTGATGGTCACGCACGACCCGGTGGCCGCCTCCTACGCGGACCGTGTGCTGTATCTCGCCGACGGCCGGATCGTCGACGAGATGTACAAGCCGACCGCCGAGGCCGTCCTGGACCGGATGAAGGACTTCGACGCCCGGGGGCGTACGTCATGACCGTGCTGAAGACCTCGATGCGCAACTTCTTCGCGCACAAGGGGCGCATGGCCCTCTCGGCGATCGCCGTGCTGCTGTCGGTGGGCTTCGTCTGCGGGACGCTGGTGTTCACCGACACCATGAACACCACCTTCGACAAGCTGTTCGCGGCCACCTCCTCCGATGTGACGGTCAGCGCGAAGGCCGCCTCCGACAGCGGTCAGACCACCTCCGGCAACGGCAGGCCACCGGTCATGCCGGCCTCCGTGGTCACCCAGGTGAGGTCGGCACAGGGGGTGAAGGCGGCGGAGGGGACCGTCTTCTCGACCTCGGTGACCGTGGTCGACGCGAAGAAGGACAACCTCTCGCCCTCCAGCGGCGCCCCGACCATCGTCGGCAGCTGGAACGGCAACGACGCCCGCACCATGAAGATCACCTCCGGTGCGGCGCCCCAGGGCTCCGGCCAGGTGATGGTCGACGCGGACACGGCCGGCAAGCACCACCTGAGGCTCGGTGACGAGATCGCCGTGATCAGCGCGGTCGGCACGCACCAGGCGCGGATCTCCGGCATCGCCTCCTTCCAGGTCACCAACCCCGGCGCGGCGATCTTCTACCTGGACACGCGGACGGCCCAGCTGACGCTGGTCGGGAAGACCGGGGTGTTCACCAACGTCAACGTCACGGCCGCCTCCGGGGTCAGTGACGCCCGGCTGAAGCAGAACGTCGTCTCGGCACTCGGCGGCCACTACAAGGTGCAGACCGCCAAGGAGACCGCCGACGCCAACCAGAAGAGCGTCGAGAGCTTCATGAACGTCATGAAGTACGCGATGCTCGGCTTCGCCGGGATCGCCTTCCTGGTCGGCATCTTCCTGATCATCAACACCTTCTCGATGCTGGTCGCCCAGCGCACCCGCGAGATCGGCCTGATGCGGGCCATCGGATCCAGCCGCAAGCAGGTCAACCGGTCCGTGCTGGCCGAGGCGCTGCTGCTGGGTGTGTTCGGTTCGGTCCTCGGGGTCGGCGCGGGCGTCGGGCTCGCGGTCGGGCTGATGAAGCTCATGGGCCACATGGGCATGCACCTGTCCACCGCCGACCTCACGGTGACCTGGACGACCCCGGTGGTCGGCCTGGTCCTCGGTGTCGTCGTGACCGTCCTCGCCGCCTATCTGCCCGCCCGCCGGGCCGGCAAGGTCTCCCCGATGGCCGCGCTGCGCGACGCGGGCGCCCCGGCCGACGCCCGCGCCGGTGTCGTACGGGCCGTGCTCGGCACGCTGCTGACCGCCGGCGGCGGCTTCGCCCTCTACCTGGCCGCGTCCGCCGACAAGGCGAGCGGCGGCTCGCTGTGGCTGGGGCTGGGCGTGGTGCTCTCCCTGATCGGGTTCGTGGTGATCGGCCCGCTGCTCGCGGGCGGTGTCGTCCGGGTCCTGGGCGCGGTGCTGCTGCGGGCCTTCGGGCCGGTGGGGCGGATGGCCGAGCGCAACGCGCTGCGCAACCCGCGCCGCACCGGTGCCACGGGCGCCGCCCTGATGATCGGGCTCGCGCTGGTCGCCTGTCTGTCGGTGGTCGGCTCCTCCATGGTCGCCTCGGCGACCGACCAGCTCGACAAGACCGTCGGCACGGACTTCATCATCCAGTCCGACGGCGGTCAGATGATCACTCCGCAGGCGGTCAAGGCCGTGAAGGCGACACCGGGGCTGTCCCGGGTCACCGAGTACCGGCCGACCACCGCCGACTACACCACGCCCGACGGCAAGACGCTCAAGGACACCGAGATCACGGCGGCCGACCCGACGTACGCCAGCGACCTGCGCAAGAAGACCGTCGCCGGCAACCTCGCGGACGCCTACCGGCCCGACTCGATGTCGGTGCACGAGAAGTTCGCCACCGCGCACGGCATCCACCTCGGCTCGAAGATCAAGGTCGCGTTCAAGGACGGGACCGCGGCCGAGCTGACCGTGCGGGCCATCACCACCAGCGACGACGTGATCGACCAGGGCGCGCAGTACACGTCCCTCGCCACGCTCGCCAAGTACGTGCCGGCCGACAAGATGCCGCTGGACCACATGGTCTTCGCGACGGCCAAGGACGGGCAGCAGGCCGCCGCGTACAAGTCGCTGAAGTCCGCGCTGCACGACTACCCGCAGTACAAGGTGCGCGACCAGACCGACTACAAGCAGGCGCTGAAGGACCAGATCGGGCAGCTGCTCAACATGATCTACGGCCTGCTGGCGCTGGCGATCATCGTCGCGATCCTGGGCGTGGTGAACACGCTGGCCCTCTCGGTGGTCGAGCGGACCCGGGAGATCGGCCTGATGCGGGCGATCGGTCTCTCCCGCCGCCAGATGCGCCGCATGATCCGCATGGAGTCCGTGGTGATCGCCCTCTTCGGCGCCCTGCTCGGCCTGGGCCTGGGCATGGGCTGGGGCGCGACCGCCCAGAAGCTCCTCGCCCTGGAGGGCCTGAAGGTCCTTCAGGTTCCCTGGTCGACGCTGGTCACGGTGTTCCTCGGCTCGGCGGTCGTGGGCCTGGTCGCGGCTCTGATCCCGGCCTTCCGGGCGGGGCGGATGAACGTCCTGAACGCGATCGCCACCGAATAGCCACCGCACACGGGGGTTGCGGGGGAGAGCCCGGCGCCGGGGAGTCCTGCGGGACTGCGCGGCGCCGGGCCGCCGCGTCCCCTCAGGCGGGCAGCACCTCGACGTCGTACTTGGGGATCCAGGTGTCGCGGGTGATGATCGTCAGGCCTTCGTGCTGGGCCTGCGCCACGAGCATGCGGTCGAAGGGGTCGCGGTGGTGCCACGGCAGCTCACTGACGCCGACGCTGTGCTCCATGGTGACCGGAAGCGGCTTGAACTGCAGGTCGCGGACGCGTTCGGGCAGGCCTGGGACATGGCCCGGTTTGCCCAGCGAGTACTTGAGGGCGACCTCCCAGGGAGTCACCGCGCTCATGTAGACCTCGGGCCGGGTGCGGAGCAGCTCCCTGAGGTCGTCGGACAGCTCGGGGGAGGCGTCCAGCCACCACAGAGCGATGTGGGTGTCGATCAGATAGCTCATCGTCGGTCACCGCATCCCGAACGCTTCGGCGATGTCGTCGGGCAGCTCGTCGAAGTCGTCGGGGATGTGGATCTGCCCCCGCAGAGCCCCGTGGTCCGTGCGACTCACCCGCTCCCGGAACGGCACCAATTTCGCCACCGGCTCCCCCGCCCGGCTGATGATGATCTCTTCCCCTGTCTCGACCAACTGCAGTATCCGGGAGAAGTTCGTCTTCGCGTCGTGGACGTTGTACTGCCGCTGGGCGTGCTGCGTGCTCATGAGCTCTCCCGACGTAGTGGACTAGGGGTTGGACTAGCCCTGGATCCAGGGTAGCCGCCCCTCCCTCCACCGGACCAGCGCATTCACTCCCCCGAGTGATCACCCCGTCCGCGACGTACCCTGGAGACCCCCGGCCCGCCACGCGTGTCGGGCCCTTCGTGTTGCCCACCCCGGACGAAAGCCGCCCCGAATGAGCCTGCACGGTCTGCTCGACGCCGTCGTCAAGGACCCCGCCCTCGCCGAAGCGATCCGTGCGGGTCAGGACGGCAACCGCATGCACGTCGACCTGGTCGGCCCCCCGGCGGCCCGCCCCCTCGCCATCGCGGCCCTGGCCCGCGAGACCGGCCGCCCGGTGCTGGCGGTGACGGCGACGGGGCGTGAGGCGGAGGACCTGGCGGCCGCGCTCAGGTCGCTGCTGCCGTCGGACGGGGTGGTGGAGTACCCCTCCTGGGAGACCCTCCCGCACGAGCGGCTCAGCCCGCGCAGCGACACCGTGGGGCGCCGGCTCGCCGTGCTGCGCCGACTCGCCCACCCGCGTCCCGACGACCCCGAGACCGGCCCGGTGTCCGTGGTCGTCGCGCCCGTACGGTCCGTGTTGCAGCCGCAGGTCAAGGGGCTCGGGGACCTGGAGCCGGTCGCCCTGCGGACCGGGCAGAACGCCGATCTGAACGAGGTCGTGGAAGCGCTCGCCGCCGCCGCGTACGCGCGCGTGGAGCTCGTCGAGAAGCGCGGCGAGTTCGCGGTGCGCGGAGGCATCCTCGACGTCTTCCCGCCGACCGAGGAACACCCCCTGCGCGTCGAGTTCTGGGGCGACGACGTCGAGGAGATCCGCTACTTCAAGGTCGCCGACCAGCGCTCGCTGGAGGTCGCCGAGCACGGCCTGTGGGCGCCGCCCTGCCGCGAGCTGCTGCTCACCGAGGACGTCCGCGCCCGCGCGCGTGCCCTCGCCGAGGAACACCCGGAGCTGGGCGAACTCCTGAACAGGATCGCCGAGGGCATCGCGGTCGAGGGCATGGAGTCCCTGGCCCCCGTCCTCGTCGACGACATGGAACTGCTCCTCGACGTGCTGCCCAAGGGCGCCATGGCCGTCGTGTGCGACCCGGAGCGCGTCCGCACGCGGGCCGCCGACCTCGTGGCCACCAGCCAGGAGTTCCTGCAGGCCTCCTGGGCGGCCACCGCGGGCGGCGGCGAGGCGCCCATCGACGTCGGAGCGGCCTCCCTGTGGTCCATCGCGGACGTCCGCGACCGGGCCCGCGAACTGGACATGATGTGGTGGTCAGTGTCGCCGTTCGCGGCCGACGAGGAGCTGACGGAGACATTTGCCGCTGACGCGGCGGGCGACACCCTCAAGCTCGGCATGCACGCCCCCGAGACCTACCGCGGGGACACCGCCAAGGCCCTCGCCGACACCAAGGGCTGGCTCGCCGACGGCTGGCGCACCGTGTTCGTCACCGAGGGCCACGGACCGGCCTCCCGTACGGTCGAGGTGCTGGGCGGCGAGGGCATCGCGGCCCGGCTCGACACCGACCTCGGGGCGATCTCGCCGTCCGTCGTGCACGTGGCGTGCGGCTCGATCGACTACGGCTTCGTCGACCCGGCGCTGAAACTGGCCGTCCTGACCGAGACCGACCTCTCCGGCCAGAAGGCGGCCGGCAAGGACGGCGCCCGGATGCCGGCCCGCCGCCGCAAGACCATCGACCCGCTCACCCTGGAGGCGGGCGACTACATCGTCCACGAGCAGCACGGCGTGGGCCGCTACATCGAGATGGTGCAGCGCACCGTGCAGGGCGCCACCCGCGAGTACCTGGTCGTCGAGTACGCCCCCGCCAAGCGCGGCCAGCCCGGCGACCGCCTCTACATCCCCACCGACCAACTGGAGCAGATCACCAAGTACGTCGGCGGCGAGGCCCCCACCCTGCACCGCCTGGGCGGCGCGGACTGGACGAAGACCAAGGCGCGCGCCAAGAAGGCCGTCAAGGAGATCGCGGCCGACCTCATCAAGCTCTACAGCGCGCGCATGGCGGCGCCCGGCCACGCCTTCGGCGGCGACACCCCCTGGCAGCGCGAACTGGAGGACGCCTTCCCCTACGCGGAGACCCCCGACCAGCTCACCACCATCGCCGAGGTCAAGGAGGACATGGAGAAGTCGGTCCCGATGGACCGCCTGATCTGCGGCGACGTCGGCTACGGCAAGACGGAGATCGCGGTGCGCGCCGCGTTCAAGGCCGTCCAGGACGGCAAGCAGGTGGCGGTGCTCGTGCCCACCACCCTCCTCGTCCAGCAGCACTTCGGGACGTTCAGCGAGCGCTACTCCCAGTTCCCGGTCAACGTACGGGCGTTGTCCCGCTTCCAGACCGACACCGAGGCCAAGGCGGTCCTGGAGGGCCTGCGGGAGGGCTCGGTGGACGTCGTCATCGGCACCCACCGCCTCTTCTCCTCCGAGACCAAGTTCAAGGACCTCGGCCTGGTCATCGTCGACGAGGAGCAGCGCTTCGGCGTCGAGCACAAGGAGCAGCTGAAGAAGCTGCGCGCCAACGTCGACGTCCTGACGATGTCCGCGACCCCGATCCCGAGGACCCTGGAGATGGCCGTGACGGGCATCCGGGAGATGTCCACGATCACCACCCCGCCCGAGGAACGCCACCCGGTCCTGACCTTCGTCGGCCCCTACGAGGAGAAGCAGATCGGCGCCGCGATCCGCCGTGAACTCCTGCGGGAGGGCCAGGTCTTCTACATCCACAACAGGGTCGAGTCCATCGACCGGGCGGCCTCCCGGCTGCGCGAGATCGTCCCCGAGGCCCGCATCGCCACCGCCCACGGCCAGATGTCGGAGTCGACCCTCGAACAGGTCGTCGTCGACTTCTGGGAGAAGAAGTACGACGTCCTGGTCTCCACGACGATCGTCGAGTCCGGCATCGACATCTCCAACGCCAACACGCTGATCGTGGAGCGCGGCGACAACTTCGGCCTCTCCCAGCTGCACCAGTTGCGCGGCCGGGTGGGCCGGGGCCGGGAGCGCGGTTACGCCTACTTCCTCTACCCCCCGGAGAAGCCGCTGACCGAGACCGCCCACGAGCGTCTGGCCACCATCGCCCAGCACACCGAGATGGGCGCGGGCATGTACGTCGCGATGAAGGACCTGGAGATCCGCGGCGCGGGCAACCTGCTCGGCGGCGAGCAGTCCGGCCACATCGCGGGCGTCGGCTTCGACCTGTACGTCCGCATGGTCGGCGAGGCGGTCGCGGACTACCGCGCCTCCCTGGAGGGCGGGGTCGAGGAGGAACCGCCGCTCGAGGTCAAGATCGAGCTTCCGGTCGACGCCCACGTCCCGCACGACTACGCGCCGGGCGAGCGCCTGCGCCTGCAGGCCTACCGCGCCATCGCCTCCGCCAACACGGAGGAGGACATCAAGTCCGTCCGCGAGGAACTCGTCGACCGCTACGGCAAGTTGCCCGAGCCCGTCGAGAACCTGCTGCTGGTCGCGGGCCTGCGCATGCTCGCCCGCGCGTGCGGCGTGGGCGAGGTCGTCCTGCAGGGCAACAACATCCGCTTCGCGCCGGTGGAGTTGAGGGAATCCCAGGAACTGCGGGTCAAGCGCCTCTACCCGGGGTCCGTCATCAAGCCGGCCGTGCACCAGGTTCTGGTGCCGCGCCCGAAGACGGCGAAGGTGGGCGGAAAGCCGCTCGTCGGGCGGGAGTTGCTGGGCTGGGTGGGCGAGTTCCTGACGTCGATCCTCGGGTCGTGACACTCGACTCGGGGCGCGCGCAAGGCTCGTGACGCAGGGCTGAGGCCGTCCGCGGAACTCCGGTTCCGCGGGCCGCCTCACCCCGGCCCCTCGGGCTACCGCTGGGGGGGCCGGGCACCGTGCACCCCGAGTTTG